>CAMYWI010000023.1 GCA_947302675.1 uncultured Selenomonadales bacterium
GACAAAGAGCAAACAGATTTTTTTAACCTCGTCGCATGGGATAAGACAGCGGAATTTTGCGGAAAATATTTTCAAAAGGGTTCTCGTGCCCTTATCGAAGGTCGCCTGCAAACGTCGAGCTACGAAAACAAGGAAGGCGTCAAAGTCAATTCGGTTGAGATTGTTGTCGACAACATTGAGTTCGCCGACTCCAAGCGTCAAAGCGGCGGCGGCGATGATAATTATTCGGGACGTTCAAACAATTACTCGGAACGTCGCGAGTCTGCTCCGTCGAGAAAAAATGATGACTACTTCGGCGGCGAACCTATTGACCCCGAAGACACGCCGTTTTAAGGAGGATTGAAGATGCGCAGAGAAAGAGGTCGACGCCCGCGCAGAAAGGTTTGCGCGTTTTGCGTCGATAAAGTTGAGAGAATAGATTACAAGGACGCGGCGAAACTTCGCCGTTTCACGACTGAGCGCGGTAAAATTCGTCCGCGCCGCATTTCGGGCAACTGCGCCAAGCATCAGCGTCAGGTGACTATCGCCATTAAACGCGCCCGCAACATTGCGCTTTTGCCGTTCACCGCAGACTAAAACTATTTTGCAATAAAAAAATCCCCTGCCGAGTTTCGACGGGGGATTTAAATTTATCTCGCGTTTACTTCAGATTGTCTTTGAAAAATTTTTCCAGCTTATCGAACGGAATCTTGTCGAGGTTATCGTAAAGGTCAATGTGGTTGGCGTCGGGGATAATCATTAACTCCTTGTTGTCGCCCGTCAGCTTTTTGAAGGCGTCCTCAGAAAAATATCGCGAGTGCGCCTTCTCGCCGTGAATAATCAGCACGGGATTTTTTATCTCGTCAATGTAAGCGAGGAGCGGCATGTTCATGAAAGATAAAGCCGTCGTCGTATTCCAACCGGCATTTGAATTCAGCGAGCGTTTGTGATAGCCGCGCGGAGTTTTGTAGTAGGTGTAGTAATCTTTGACGAACTGCGGCATATTGGACGGGTCTTCGACGACACCGCCCGCCCGCGTATAAATTCCTGCCTTGTAATCAGCCGTGCGTTGGCGATTTAAATTTTCGCGGTTAGCTTGACGTTCAGCGGCGAGGGTTGCGGCGTCTTTGTCGTAGTCGAAGTAGCCGTTCGCCATGACGCGGCTCATGTCGTACATTGTGGAGGCGACAGTCGCCTTGATTCGCGTATCAATCGCCGCCGCGTTGAGAGCCATGCCGCCCCAGCCGCAAATGCCGATTATCCCGATTCGCTCGGCGTCGACGTTCGGTTGAGTGCTGAGAAAATCGACCGCCGCGCAGAAATCCTCCGTGTTAATGTCGGGTGAGGCAACAAAGCGCGGATAGCCGCCGCTCTCGCCCGTGAACGAAGGATCAAACGCTATCGCCAAAAAACCGCGCTCCGCCATTTGTTGTGCGTAAAGCCCTGAACTTTGCTCCTTGACCGCGCCGAAAGGTCCGCTGACTGCAATCGCCGCGAGCTTGCCCGAATAATTCTTCGGCTCGTACAAGTCCGCCGCCAAAGTTATTCCGTAGCGATTTACGAACGTAACCTTGCGATGATTAACCGCGTCGCTTTTCGGAAAAACTTTGTCCCAATCTTTGACGAGCTTAAGGTTTTCGACATTTATCTTGCTCGTGGATGCTTTGGTTGCATCCGACTGCGCCGCCGAAACTTCGCTGAAACTTCCCATTGAAATCACTCCCGCCAACATCGCCGCTAGAATCACGGACTTTTTCGATTTGAACATGTTGCCGCACTCCTTTACTTTTCTTTGTGCTGATTATAAAATCAACGCGCTCAAAAGTAAATTGCCTAAAATGAATATCTGCGCGGAGGAATTATGGAATTCATAACGTTGAAATATTTTGTGGCGGTCGCGCGCGAAGAAAGCATAACTCGCGCCGCCGAGAAACTTTTTTTCAAGGACGTGCTGAAAATTTTATCCCTCGCGCGGAAAGTCGAGACGAAATTTTTTATTATTGAGGATTTAAAGGAGTTACTGTTGGTTTTGTCGCGTGAGGCGTTGCGCAAGGACAGGTTGTTGACGCCGCAAGCGCAGGTTTTGCTTGAGGAAATGCCGAATGTACGATAAAAAATTTCTGCCCGTGATAATTTTTGCCGCTGGGATAATTTTAACGCTCGGTTGGCACGAATTTATTTACTCGCCCGCGCAGAGAGAAATTTTGAACATGGAGCTAGAGACGCGACGCCTGCGCGAAGTTGAGCGGGAGATTTTGGAACTCAAGGCGCGTCATGAAAACTTGGCGGCGTTCGTCGAGGAAAAGGAACTGCAACTCGACGCGGCGCAGAATTTTTTGCCGCCGACGCTCGCGCAAGAAAAATTTATCGACGAACTCTATCGCACGGCTGAATCACTCGACGTAAAAATAATTTCAATCCGCGCAGAAGAAACTACTTCAACGGAAAAACTTCAAGCGCAAGTTATAAGCGTCAATCTTTTGGCAGATTACGTCTCGTTGCTGAATTTTATTCGCGTGATAATTGACGGCGAACTCTGGACCGTGCTTGAAAAAATTTCTATAGAAAAGTCGTCGGGGCGAACGCTCGACTGTCGTTTGAGCTTTAAAATCTTCGCCGCCGCCGACTAAACTTTACAAACGCCGCCGCCTTTGATAAACTCAAAAAAAATTTCAAAGGAGAATCTTCATGGCGCGTCAATCCAAAAAAATCGCAAAAAAAATTCAGCCCAAGAAAAAGGCTGAGCCGGAAAATAAACAACCCGAAAAAAAAGTTGGCAAGGATTACTTGCTGATTATCGTCCTCGCGCTGACAATCGTCTTTCTGCTGGTCGGCTGGTCGAACTTCACCGCACTAAACCGCGCACTTTATCTCGCGTTGCTGGTTTCGCTGTCCTCGACTTACGCGCGACGCCATTACAAATTTACGGAAGTTCAAGATACGTGGCTCGAACGCGCGGGCTATGTCTCAATGATCTTGGCGATAATCTTTTTCGCGCTCGTCGTCTATCAGCAATACTTTGCTTGAAAAATCAAAACCTCCCGCCGAGAATTTTCGACGGGAGATTTTTTTTGTCTATTTCAAAACGAAAACCGTAACATTCCGACGCCCGAAGTCCATTGCCTCCCAATAACTTTCCATGCACAAATCAATTCTGTAGCCGTAAATTGCGCCGCCCGTGTCAGCCGCCAACGCCTCGCCGTAGCCTGGTATATAGACACGCGAGCCGAGCGGGATTACGTCAGGATCAACCGCAACTATTCCATACGTCGCGGGAATTCCCATTGCCGTTATGCCTTCCGCACTGCCGTCCGTCGGCAAGTACGCCGTCGCCTCCATGCCTATGACTTGTGAATAGGGCAAGTAACCGTTCGGCGTCTCGACAACATCTTGCGGCGGCTCCTCGACCGTTTCAACCGTCTCAACTATCTCGGTCGGGTCTTTCGCCAGAGAGTTTTCTATTATCGCCGCGTATTCGCGTGTTAATTCGTCGTCTTCGCTGATTTTAAGTTGTCCGTTTTCGTCGATTGCTATATTTGTCGGTTCAGTTGTGCTCGTCTCTTCGAGTTCCTCAATTTCTTCCACGTCGCACGAAATTTCTTCCGTTTGCTCCGTGAAACCCGTGTTCACCATTGCCAACATCGCCAACATGAGACTGAGCACCATTTTTTTCTTCAACGTCTCAAACTTTTTCATGATTCTGCGCTTCATCATTCCGCCGCCTACGCAACTTCCTGTCGCGTTCAAAGCAGGACGATTATTTAAATCGCCTCTTATGCTTCGGAGCAGCTTTCCCCCTTTCAAATCTTACACAAAATTACTAACTCAAAAACCGCCGCGTAATATACTGCGCGACGGCTTTTTTGTCAAGTTTATAAACAAAATTTATTGTTTGGTATTGTTTCTTATTGTTTGCCCCTTAGTTTTTCAACATAGTTACGGGGAAAGTGAAGTAAGTATCGGGGTAAGGTTCGTTCTCCAGCGTGAAGTGCCACCACTCTTCTTCGATCGGTCTAAAACCGCGTTTAACCATCGCCTCGCGGAGGATCATTCTGTTTTTGAACTGTTGCTTAGTGATTTTTTTGTAATCGGGGTGCGAAAGTTCGCCGAAATAATCGAAAGTGCCGCCCATGTCGACTTCTTTACCTGTCGCCATGTCAAAAAGCGTCAAATCGACAGTCGAGCCGCGCGAGTGCCCGCTTTTCACAGCGACGTAGCCTTCGGGGATAATCCGATCCTTAGCGATTTCGGGGTAGAAATATTTTTTCATGCGAGTATCTTTGCTCTCCGCCCAGCGCATGAAATGATCAACGCCCATTTGCGGACGGTAGGCGTCGTAAATTTTGAGCCGATAGCCCTTCTTCATCAAGTCATCGGAAACTTTCTTGAGAGCCTCCGCCGCCTCGCGCGTCATGAGGGCGCAAGGCATTTCGTAGCCGTCAATCTTTTCGCCGACGAAGTTATACGTCGAGTAGTAGCGAATCTCTTGGATAATGTCGGGTATGAACTCACCCAACACCACAAAGCCCGACGGGTCGTCCGCTGACTGCGACCTCTGCGCGTGCGCCGGCGTTATCAGCAAAAGCATTGCCAACAGCGCGACCGGCAAAATTTTCCTTAACAAGTCAATCACTCCTTGCAAATCGTTTTGGTGTCAACACCGCGTCTATTTTAGCGTCATGCGGCTCAATCGGCAAGCTGTTTGTAAGTTGGAAGTCGTAGGCGAGCGCGATTTTTTTAGCGTTGACGGCTTGCGGCAAAAATCTGTCGTAGTAGCCGCCGCCGAGTCCCAATCTTCCGCCCGCAACGTCGAACGCCGCGCCTGGCACGATTATACAATCAATCTGCGCGGGTTCAATGAATCGTCGGAGATTTTTTTTGACGGTCGGGATATTGAACGCGCCGATTTCCAACGAGTCAAAGCTTGGCACTTCGACGACTCGCATTTCGCCCTTGCCAACGATTAGCGGTATCGAGATAATTTTTTTATCGGCAAAACACGCCGCGAACAGCTCGCCCAGTTGAAGTTCGTCGGGCATTGAGGCATACGCCATTAAAATTTTCGACGCGCGATAAATTTCCGTCGCCAAAAACTTTTTTATCAGCTCGCGGCTGACCGAATCGCGCTCCTCGATTGAAATTGCCGCTCGCCTCGCCAAGAATTTTTGTCGCAATAGTTTCTTCTCTGTCATGAGATCGCCTCCGCGAAGGATTTATTTTTTGTTTATAGAAATGAATTTTCAAGGAGTGATTAAAATGGTTAAAGGTTACAATATTCAGCTTGATTGGGACGACGAAGCAAAAGTTTGGATGGCGACCAGCGAGGATATTCCCGGCTTGATTCTTGAAGACGAATCCGCAGATAAATTGATTCAGCGGGTTATGCTCGCCGCGCCTGAAATTATCGAACTTAACGGCGTTGAAAAGCGTCAAGACTTCTATTTTCACTGCGACAGACACGAAAAGCTTAAAAATATCTGACCTCGTCGCGCAGAAAGCCCAGTTCGTAGATTTGCGGCAACAACTTCTTCGACAGCGCAGATAAATCTATTGACGCGCCCAAACTCATGCGCACTTGATAAAATCCCGCGTCCCAGTCCGTGATTTTCCAACGCGCAACGTCCAAATTCGCAAGCTCCGCGTAAAATTTCTTGTAAAGCTCGCGCCCCGAACTCAAAACCGCCGCCGCCTCTGCCGAGAGTCGGTTATTTTTTATCCAACGCGCCGCGAATCTGTCTTCCGCCGCCATGAAGACTTGCATTTTGATTTCCGCGTCGGAAATTTGCCACGTGCGCAACTCCTCAAGCTCGAACGGGAAGAAATTGTTCTCCATGCGATAAAGATTGCCCTCGTACTCGACGTCGCGCAATGAAACCGTTTGATTCGACGGCGCAAATAAACTCCAGATAACCGCGTCCGACACGAAGTCGGGCGTTAATTTTTTTGTCGGCTGCATGAATTGATCGCGGTCGTTGAGCCACGTCGCCTTCGGCAACCGCCGCACCATGTGTATTATCATGCACTGTTCAAAATTCTCCGGCGTGATTGATAAGCCGCAAGTGCTCACGTAAGGTCCGGATAAAAAAGCTGTTCCGTCTTGATTTGAAATGTCGTTGCCTTTGCTCATAAGCGACGCCAAGAAATTTTCCGCAATTCTGTCGCGGCGGTCTTTGTTTGTACGATTAACATTCAATGCGCTTGACATTGGCGGAAATTTTTTTATTGCAGGCGAACGCTTAAACCACTTGTTTAAATAATTTTCGTTCCGTGCCGTGTAAAAAGTTTTCTCTGCATATTTTTCAACGTCACTATTAAAAACGTCGAGAGAAATATTTTGCTCTTCAATCGGAATTTTTTTATTCAAGTCCCAAACTGCAAAGCTGACAGAAAATTTTCCTCTGCAACCTTGAAAATTCTTCGACGATAACATAAAGCCGCGCTCGAATTTATATGGAAAAATTTTATCGCGGAACGGTTGGTCGTTATGTGAGTTTATATATTTGGGAGTTGAAAAAATGCCGAGCCACGCTTGACGATTGACGAACTCAAGATTAATTCGATAAATGAACTGCAAAAATATTTCGCGGCTTGATTCGCCAAGATTTTCATTAAGCATAAGTTTTCTAATCGCAGTCATCGAGACGCCCATTTTGTCAAATAAATTTCTGTCTTGATTATTGTTAGCCGTGACAAAAGGCGGGTTGATGAAGATAATCCATTTGAGGTCGGGATTTTTCAAGTCCGCCGCGAGTTTTTGGGGCATTTTACGTTTTACGCCGAGACCTTCAAGCGTGAGTTCGTTTCCGAAAAAATTCACGTCGTCATTGAGATAATCATACTGGAAAACTGTCGCGGCGGGGAAAATTTTCTTGCAATAGTCGGCGTCGTCGTCAAGGAGCGTGGAAATATAGCAGTACTTCAAAATTTCGGCAGGGAGCGCGAACTCCAAATTGCCCGTGCCCGCCGCCATATCCCAAATTCGGAAGTCGCCGCCGCGAAAGTTGACCGTGCGCAGGAGATAATCGACGGCTTTTTGCGCGAAGGCGAGCGGCGTAAAGAATTCGCCCGTGAATCGCCGCAAGCTGATTTCGGACATGCGATCCATTTTCTGGCGAATGGCGATGACGGCGCGCGGGTCGCTGATTTTCTCGTAGACGCCCCAAAAGTTTTTGTACTCGGCAATGTCAAGAAATTTCTCGACAAGTTCGCCGCTGCTCATGCGAAAAATGACACTGCGCCCGATAATTTGCGATTTGCCGTCTTCAATGTCGGTAATGAAGTACTCGGAGGCTTTGCGCCCGTTATCGACCGCCGCGCCGAAAATTTTTTGCCAGTGTTGGAAAATCGGGTAGAAATTATTCTCGTTAATCTCCTTGCGCTCGGCGAACAGGGAAAGTTGCGCGGTCAAACTGCGATTAATCAGCTCGACAAAATTATTTTCGTCCTCCGCGTCGTTGAAGTCGAAGACGTGTGCGGATTTAAGCACTTCAGAGTTGGCGAGCGCGGCGACAAGTTTTTTGCAGGGCGACGACGGAGCCAAGTCCCAGTCATAAGTTTTATTGCGGATAAAGGCGGAAAAGTTATCAGTCGGGAAGAATGCGGCGAAGTTTTTACTCACGACGCAGATATTTCTTGACGGCGTGCGGAGTTCGGAGCCAAATTTGAGGCGGCGAACGTAATAGAGCGTCTGCGCGACTACAGCGGCGAGCGTTTGAACATTTTTAAGTGGCGCGTCGTACTTAAACTCGAAAATAATCTGTGGAGTGTAGAGGTCGATGTAATTTTTCGTGGAAAGTTTGAGTCGAAAGAACTTAGCGAAGAAATTTTTCAATTCTTCTTCGGTCGCGGCGTCTGCGAGTGCTTGAAAGAGATTTTTCTTCATTTTTATCACCTCAAAACGATTTTAACAGAAAAAAAACGCCTCGCAAGGCGTTTTGAAAGTTCATTTTACAAAATTCGCTATAACGAATTTTTACAAGTTGTATCGTTCAATTTACCTTGCGCGAAAATTAGGCGTAGAAAAGTTTTTTCCGGCGTGGTATAATCTGCGCGTGGGAAATTTTTTTGAGTGTTAAGGGGGAAATGTTAATGGCATTCAACGGAGAGCAATTCAAGGAGATTATCAAGGAGTTCACGATTGACACGGAGCGGCTCCAGGAAATCGCGGCGAGCTTTCGGCAGGATTTGCAACTGGGACTGCGCGACGTGGAACTTTCGTCAATGCGTATGCTCAAATCGTACGTCGGACTTCCGAGCGGCAAGGAGACGGGCGACTATCTCGCGCTGGACTTCGGCGGTACGAACATTCGCGTTTTCCGCATTCGTCTCGACGGCGACGGCAAGTATGAAATTCTTAAGCGCGTGGGTCGTCCGCTGATTGTGCCGGGCGAGTACGATTACATTTGCAAAGACGCCACCGCCGAGCAGATGTTTGACTTTATCGCGGAGCTGATTGACGAGGCGATTGACGGCGAGCGCGGCAAGAAATTTTATCTCGGTCACACTTTCTCGTTCCCGTCGACGCAGGATAACATTTACAACGCGCGTCTGATAATCTGGACGAAAGAATTTGCGACGCAGGGCGTTGAGGGCGAAGTTGCGAACGATTTGTTGGTTGCGGCTCTCAAACGTCGCGGCGCGGATAATGTTGAGCCGGTTGCGGTGCTCAATGACACGGTTGCGGTTCTGCTGAGCGCGGCTTACAAGACGCCTGACATTTATATCGGTTCGATTTACGCGACGGGGCACAACACTTGCTATCTTGAGCCGAGCATACACGACCCGAATTGTTTTGGCGCGGGCGGCATGATTCTCAACCTTGAGTGCGGCAACTTCATGAAACTCATGCCGAATCGTTTTGATAAGGAATACGACGAAGGCTCCGAGAAACCGGGCGAGCAGCGTTTTGAGAAAATGGTTTCGGGTCGTTACATGGGCGAGCTTTTGGGCATGGCGATTGCGGAGCTTTTGGGCGAGAAGGGCAAAAAGTACGGGCTGACTTCGATAGATATGTCAATGATGATTTTGGACGAGTCGCCGAATCTTCAGCGGGCGTCGGATATAATCATGGCGAAAGTCGGGCGCGAGCTTGATTTTGAGGACGTTAAGAAAGTTCGCGAGCTTGTCAAGACGATAATAATTCGTTCGGCGAGACTGGTTGCGGCGTCGTTCGTGGCAATCGTCTGGCAACGCGCGGGCAGTGGCAAGATTGTTAAACAGCATGTCGCGGTTGACGGCTCTGTTTATGAGAAAATGCCGCTTGCCAAAGAAAATATCGTTAAGGCAATGGGCGAACTTCTCGGCGAGGATGCCGCGCAGGTCGACACGATTCTTGACAACGGCGGCTCCGGACTCGGTGCAGCTATCGCGGCGGCAATGACGCGGAAATAATCCCCCCTTTGCCAAAGCGTGGATTCGCGGAATCGGCTGAGGCGTTGGCGGCTCGTCTCTTCGATTTAACGTTTCATAACTTTTGTTTTTAGAATCTACTTTCTTTGCTTGTCCAAAGCAAAAGAAATGCCGCTTGAACATCCTGTTCAAAGGGCGAAGGCTTGCGGTGCAAGCCTTCGGGTCGTGGGCGCGCGTCCATGCGCGCCCCTCTGCGTCTCGACAAAATTAAAAGGAGCTGTTCAAAATCTGAACCGCTCCGATTTTTTATGCCAACGTTGCGTTAAATTTCTCAATCATTTTAATTGGGCGATAAGATTCTTTTGCCTTGCGCAAGCCGTCAATGCCCATGTCTTCTTCGCGATTGATATAAATCATGTCCGACCACTCGTGCTCGACGAAAGCTTGATTGATTGCCGCGTAAATCCCGCGAATATTTGGATCTGCCTTCTCGACGTGAATAACCGCTGTGTCCGAGTTCAATCGCTCGCCGAACGTGAACGCCACAACTTTATACTCAAGCAAAATCGCGCCGCCATTGAGTTTGAAGGCGTCGAAGTGGTCAAATATCTCATGAATCGCCGCCTGTTCGTAGCCAATAAACGGGTCGTCGGGATTGTCGCGCTTGTGCGTCTCAGACCAAAGGTTAAGCTCTGCGCGGCACTTCGGGATAATGTCTTCGGTAATCGGCAGATATTTTGCGTTGGGATATTCCTTGCGGAAGGCGTTGAGATGATTTTTCTTGCCGTGAAACTTTCGCCCCGACAAATTTATCAAGTCCTGCGCGAGGTAAACGTAGTCGAAGTTATCGCGGTCGGCAGTGACGTTGAACTTGGCGTACGGATATTTTTCCAGCTCGTCCGCAAAAATTTTCTCCACGACGACGAACATAAATTCTTTCTCGCCGCGCAGTTGTTCCGCCGTCCGCAAGATTTTTGTAATGGCGTCCTGCATTTTGTCCTGCGCCCCAATCGGCTGCCACGCAGAAAAATTTTTGTCGTTGGAGGAAAAAATATAGAGCACGTCGTCTTCGACCGCCCATTGCAGATTCAACATCTCGCGCCACATGTAA
>CAMYWI010000024.1 GCA_947302675.1 uncultured Selenomonadales bacterium
GGCATTTTCGCAGTAGCGCGACCCGAAAAATTTATCGAACGTCGCCTTGTCCTTGCAAGTCAAATTTTTTAGATTAATATTGCTCATCTCCTGTTAAATCCATTTTCTAATGTCGCTGACGAAACTATTCAGCGGTTCTCCAATTTTATCGTCTGATAAATCTTTGTCAAACGCTATTATCTTCAGCCGCCGCGATAAATTCTGCTCCGTGATTTTTAATATATTCTTCGACACCATTTTGAATCAGCTTTGAAAGACTCAATCCTAATTCTTGCGCCGCTATTTTATAAGCGTCACGCTTGCCCTTAGGAATCTCGACAGCAAGCCGCTCCCATTTGTCTTTTCGACGTGGATCTATGTTTATATGTATAAATTGCTTGTCTTTTGATACTGTCATTCAGAATTCTCCCAAAAATTATTTATCAGCGTTGAAATCATTTCGCCAATCGCCTCCGTCAATTCTTGATTGTGCCATTTCGCAATACCTCAGCGACTTTTCAATCAAGATAAAATTTCTTTCGAACTTTTTGGCGGAAACGGCGGTCGTTCCAGAGCCAGCGAACGGGTCGAGGATAATGTAAGGCATGTTGTCATCGTATTCGGCGTAGCCATTTTTAATCGCGGCGTTCTTCCACTTGCCGCAGTTGGTATTCTTCTTTAAGCCGTTGCCGCTGGAATTCAGCAAGTTGTACGGCGGCGAAGTAATCACAATGTCAACGCATTTTTCGAGCAAGGCTCGCATGACTTCCAAGCAATCGCCGTGAATAATTTTGTCGCGGCAGTCGTCCGCAAAAATTTTCCCGTCAAACTCGATAATCTCTGTCATTGTCATGCCGCGAAGAAATTTTTAATCAGCGTCGCAATCTCGGCGCAGTGACTTTCAAGCGCGAAGTGCCCGCTCTCCACAAAATGAATCTGCGCGGCGGGCAAATCCTTCTTGAAAGCCTCCGCGCCCTGCCACACGAACGACGGGTCATTTTTTCCCCACACCGCTAAAAGTTTCGGCTGATGCTCGCGCAAATACTTCTGGAAAGTCGGATAGAGCGCGACGTTGCTTTGATAGTCAAAAATCAAATCGGACTGAATCTCGTCGTAACCTGCGCGGCACGTGTAGAAAATATCCAACGAGTAGCCGTCAGGCGAAACGGAGCCTTCGGACGTGCCGAAAGTATATTGCCCGATAATCGTTTCGGGCGCGAAGGCAGATTTATATTGCTCGCGGAGTTCGGGCGTCGGGTTCTTCCAGTATTCGGCGCGAGCTGTCCATTTCTTACCTAAGCCTTCCGCGTAAACATTGCCGTTTTGGCTGATTATGCCCAAAATCTTTTGCGAATTCTTAACGGCAAGGCGAAAACCAATCGGCGCACCGTAATCAAACACGTACATAAAAAATTTCTCAACGCCTAGCCGCTCAAGAAATTTCTCCATAACGTCGGCAAGGTTGTCGAAGGTGTAAGCAAAAGTTTCACGATTCGGCATGTCCGATTGACCAAAGCCGGGATAATCGGGCGAGATTAAATGAAAATCTTCTTCGAGACGCGGAATCAAATCGCGGAACATGTGGCTCGCCGAAGGGAAGCCGTGAAACAAAATCATCGTCGGCTTATCGACCGCACCCGCCTCGCGGTAAAAAATCTTCACGCCGTCCACGTCAATCTTCCTGTAAAACATGTCATCACCTCGAAAATTTTTCTCGTGCATAATACAACATCGGCGGCAAGTTATAAAGCTCTTCGCAAAAAAATAAGGCGCAACCTTTGCAAGCTACGCCCAAAAAATTACGTTCGACTATTCCTTGAGACGACGGCATTCATTGCGTAAATGAAGACCAGCGAGAATATCGACAGCAACGCCGCCCATTGAAACGCCAAGTCGTAATCGTTGGCTTGAACTGCCGCGTAAATTGCCGTCGACATTGTTTGCGTGACGCCCGGCACGTTGCCCGCGAACATTATCGTCGCGCCGAACTCGCCCATTGCTCGCGTGAAACTCAGCACCAAGCCCGCCAATATTCCCTGCCGCGTGTTCGGCAAAAGTATCTGCCAAAAAATTTTCCACTCGCTCACGCCTAACGTCCGCGCCGCGTAAATTATATTCCTGTCGAGTTGTTCAAAGGCTCCGCGCGTCGTGCGATACATCAGCGGCAAGCTCACCACTACCGCCGCGATAACTGCCGCTTTCCACGTGAACACAAAGTTTATGTCGAACTGCAGTAAAAATTTTCCTATCGTCGAACGCTTGCCCAATAGCAACAGCAAAAAAAATCCGACGACCGTCGGCGGCAACACCATCGGCAACATTATCACCGCGTCGACAAGGGCTTTGCCGCGCTTGAGATTGTTCACGAAGTACGCCAAGAATATCCCCGCGAAGAAGGTTATCACCGTCGCGACCGCCGAAGTTTGAAACGTTATTATAAGCGGACTCAATTCCATAACTTCACCCGTCAACCAAAATAATCTTATCCTTCGGAAAGCGCACAAGGCAATTCGTCATTCCCAATTCCTCATTCCTAATTCCTAATTTTTTCTCGACTTCCCAGCGAATCAGCTTGCCGCCGTTCGCCCGAACCATCACGATATAAGAAAAAGTATCCTCAATGACTTGCGCAATCTCCATAGAAAAAGTATTCTCGCCCAAATCTGCGCATGGCTCTAAGTCGTGAGCGCGTATCCCGACAAACTTCAAGCCGTCGGGAATATTTTTCGCCGTCAACTCAAGTTGCCAATCCTCCGCGAAAATCTTATCGTCCGAAATTTTCCGCGCAGGCGAAATATTTTTGCAACCCGTCAAAATCGTTGCCGCCAAAGTTTTTGGGTGCTTGAAAACTTCGCGCTTGCTGTCGAGTGTGCCGATAGCTCCGTTGTGCATGACCGCGACTTTATCAGCCAGGCGGTAGACCTCGCCGCGATCGTGACTGACCAAAATCGCCGCGCCGTATATCTTGAAAATGTCGGCAAGCTCCAATTCTAACTGCCACTTCAACCAACTGTCCAACGCGCTGAACGGCTCGTCCAACAACAAAATTTCCGCGTGCGAAGTCAAAACCCTTGCGAATGAAACGCGCTGTTGCTGACCGCCGCTAAGCTCGGAAGGATATGCATTCTCCAAGCCGTCGAGTTGGAAACGCGACAAATTTTCTTTGAGCTTGCGAGATTTTTCCTCCGCCGTGCCGACCGCCGCGAACAAAATATTTTCCGCAACCGTCATGTTCGGGAAGAGCGCGTAGTTTTGAAAAAGATAACCTGCACGTCGAAGTTGAGGCGGCAGGTTAATTTTTTTCGCGCTGTCGTAAAGCGTGCGTCCGTTCAGAACGATTTCGCCTTCGTCGGGCGTCTCAATCCCCGCGATACATTTCAACGTCATACTTTTGCCGCAACCGCTCGCGCCGAGCAAGGCAAAAACTTCGTCGCGGACAACAAAGTCAACGTCAAGCATGAAGTCGCGCAGATTTTTCTTTATGCAAACTTTCAGTTCCATTATCCGACAACTTTAAAGCCGTATTTCTCGAAAACTGCTTTGGCGGCGTCGCTACTCGTGAAGTCGAGAAAAGCTTTGGCGGCGTCGAGATTCTTGGAAGACTTAATCGCGGCGGCGGGATAAATTACGGGCTTATGAGTACCTTCGGGAGCCGCGCAGATAACATTGACCTTGTCGGAAATCGCCGCGTCGGTCGCGTAGACAACGCCGCAATCAACTTCGCCGCTCTCCGTCCACGCAAGGACTTGACGCACGTCCGAGCCGTAAACCGCTTTTGCCTTGACCGCGTCGATAATATTCAAGTTGGTAAAAATTTCCTCGCTGTACTGCCCGACGGGGACGCCCTTAGGCTCGCCGAGCGCAATCTTTTCAACCTTGTCCGTCGCAACGTCTTCATAGGATTTAATATCTTTGGTGCTGTCGTTCGGAACGATAAGGACAACTTCATTGCGGAGCAAATCTTTGCGCGTGCCTTCGGCAAATTCGCCCTTTTCCTCAAGCGCGTTCATCTGCTTTTGCGCGGCGGAGTAAAATAAATCTGTCTCGCCGCCGTTTTCAATCGCCTGTTGAAGTGCGCCGCTCGACCCGAAGTTGAAAATAATCTTGACGTTCGGATTGTCCTTGTTGTAAAGCTCGGCGAGTTCGTTCATTGCGTTGGTGAGGCTCGCCGCCGCCGATACGTGAAGTTCAACCGGCTCTGCGGCTTTTTCTTGACCGCCGCCGCAACCCGTCATCAGCAACGTTGCCGCCGTTAGCATTGTAAAAAATTTCTTCATGATGAAACCTCCCAATAAGAATTTAAGGACTGCCCCTCGCGTTTGCAAAGGACAGCCCAAAATTTCTACACAAAACAACTTGCGCACTATGGACATCTCCTTTTCAAACAGGGAAGGCGACGCAGTTTCCCGCGCCACCCCGGCTCGGCGTCATGGCAAAAGCTTTAGACGCCTTCGCTCGAAGATTTAAAAAAGTTTAGCACGTCAAAAAAAAATTGGCAGTGATAAGAATCACTACCATTGAAAAATTTTATAAAAGTCGTGGACGACAGCTCGCGCCCCGAAATCTTTCTTTTGATGAATCAAGCCGCGATTCAAATATCTGCCGTTATCCTCATTAGACGTTCCGAAGTCGAAATATTTTCTGTCGAGATAAACTTCATTGAGCAGATAATCTATGACGCAATCAAGCGCACCGATTTTTCTTCCTTCCTCCGAATTTGCCAAGTCAACAGTCTCAGCTCCTGCCCGATGTGCACCGCCAGCGCAGAGTGATACTTAGACAAAATCTCATTCTCCAAATCTATGAAGTCTTCGTAATCATTCCATATAACCTTAACATTCTCTGAATAAAGCTCAATTTTAATCGTGCCGTTCATGGGCGATCAAAGCCTCATGCCAATTTTCAAAATTTCACTTGGCAAAATCCTTAAACCGTTGCTATCTTCCAATTCACAGAGCTTTACTGCCGTGTCGGAAGTTTTAATCAAAACTGAACCGTCAGCATATCTGTTTATCACGGCTCCGGGAATTCCGATACTGCTTGCGATTTCTTTTGCTAAAGTCATTTTCAATATCTTGTAGGACTTTTGGCGAATATTGATAAAAACACCACTACCAAATACGCGAAATAAGCCGATAATATACGAGCTCGGATAATTCCAATTTGTTATAACGGCGTCGGAAGCTCTCAATTTGCAAGTATAAACAATATCGCTCTCCGATTGAGTTCTTCTTGAATTTTTGCCGCAAAGTATCTTTAAAAACGTCGTCTCCAATTTACCGCAAAAAATATGCTTAATACGCTCCCTAGCGGACGAATAGCTTTCTTCTTCGCCGAGTTCAACTTCGGTTATATCGAAAATTTCTCCGTCGTCCATACCCTCGCGAACTCTGTGCAAAGTATAACCTACGTGCTTTTCCCCATTCAATATTGCCTAACAGTTTGCGTTTTTCCCACGCCATTTCGGCAAAATGCCAGCATGAACATTCACAAAAAGATATTTGTCAAGGAGAGTCGTCTTAAGTAATTTTGTGTAACCGCACAAAAAAATAACATTTGGATTTAACGTTGAAATGTCTTCAAACTTCAACTCGCGGATATTTTTAGATTGAAACCAAAGACGATTCTCGACAAGCTCACCTTCCGACGAGGTATCGTCAAGAATTACGCCCGCCAAGCAAATATCTTTGAAATTGGCTACACACTCCGAGATTTTTGGATTGTACGTTCCCATGTAAATCATTGTATACATAAATTCACCCTCAAGATGAGTCAGTCTTATTGCTATTGATAACGGCATACCAATTTAAATTTTTATACCCCTCTCCATCTATATAAATGTGATCTTTAAAAGTTCCCTCAAAAGAGAATCCGCACTTTTTATAAAATTTATTGGCACGAATATTTTCAGCCAAAACATTCAGATAAACCTTGTGCAAGTGCAAAGTTCGGAAAGCGTAATTCAAAATCTCTTTCGTTGCCTTTTGAGCAAAGCCCTTACCCCAGCTGTTACGCGACATGACTATTGCATATTCCGCATTATTGTCCGTTCGAGAAATATTTTTCAAGCTTATTGTGCCCAAATAATTATCCGCCGCGTCGACAACATTAATCTTCTAATCATTGTACCCATTGCAAACTTCAATAACAAAATCAATTTCCACGTCGGTCATGCCATTGAACAGCGGCAAACTCAAAACTTCGTCGGCGTATCGCTCGGTTATGGGAAAATCGCCGCGCACATAGCCGAGTTGACGATAGCACTCCGATAAATGCGGCGGTATCGGATAGTGAATTACGGTTTTAATGCCCCTGCTCTCAAGATAAGCTTTGAAGT
Source organism: uncultured Selenomonadales bacterium (assembly GCA_947302675.1). Next base: position 6,317 of record CAMYWI010000024.1, read on the forward strand.
CGTCGCGCCTTTCCGTGCGAATAACGAATTGATGAAAGACATGCTCCGCGCCGTCGCGAATCTTCGGCAAAGTCAGGCGCGGATTTTTTATCCCGTCAAAATATCTTGCGGCAATTCTCTTGCGCTCGGTGTTCAACTCCTCAAGGTGAGAAAGTTTCACACGCAGAAGAGCCGCTTGCATTTCGTCAAGCCTAGAATTCACGCCCGCTAACTCGTTGTGGTATTTGACCTCGCTACCGTAGTTGCGGAGCATTTTTAAAGTTCGGGCAAGCTCTGCGTCGTCGGTAACTATCGCGCCGCCGTCGCCGAAACCGCCGAGATTTTTTGTAGGATAAAAACTAAAACAGCCCGCTGCACCAAAAGTCCCCGTCATCTTACCATTGAACCTCGCGCCGTGCGACTGCGCACAATCCTCTAGGAGTTTCAATTTATTTCTCGCCGCAATCTCGGAAATTTTCTCCATATCAGCCGCTTGTCCGTAAAGGTGAACGACCATTATCGCCTTTGTCTTTGGAGTTATGGCGCGTTCGATTTTCGACGAATCTAAGTTGTAAAACTCGTCCGGCTCAATCAAAACGGGCGTCGCGCCGTTTTCGGTAATCGCAAGAATCGTGGCAATGTAGGTGTTGGCGGGAACAATCACTTCGTCGCCCGCGCAGATTTTCAAAGCGCGAAGAGATAACGTCAGCGCGTCCAAGCCGGAATTCACGCCCACGCAAAACTTCGCCCCGACGTAATTTGCAAACTCCGACTCGAACGCCTCAACCTCGCGCCCCAATACGTACCAACCCGAACGCAAAACCCGCAACGCCGCTTGCTCATATTCGGCTTGATGAAGTTCAAACTGCCTTTTCAAAACCGCCAGGTCGATTCTCATAACCTAATCCTCTTCAAGAATTCGTCGTAGTCTCGAATATAATCGCGCTCGTCATAAAGCTCGGAGGCGAACACAAGCAAGACGGCATCAGGCGAAAAATCGAACATCTCGCGCCAAACGTCATTGCTTAGATAAAGCCCCTCATGCGGCTCTTTCAAGTGGAAAATTTTTCGCTCGTGCCCGTCGTCAATCAAAACTTTGCAGTCGCCGTGTATGCAAACCAAGATTTGCTCCAAATTTTTATGGGCGTGCTTGCCGCGAACGACGCCCGCCGCCGTGTCATACATGTAATAAACGCGCTTTATCCGGAAGGGAATATCTTTGCCTTCCTCAAAAGCTATCAAGTTGCCGAACTCGTCACCGTGCGTCGGAAATGTACAGGTTAAACTCGGCGGCTGTGGCTTTGCGAAGTTATCAAGCGGCGGACTCGGCGGCGTGTCTTTATCTTTAATGAACTTCAAGAACTCGTCGTAGTCTCGAATATAATCGCTCTCGTCGTAAAGTTCAGCGGCGAACACAAGCAGGACCGTATCGGGCGCAAAATCAAACTGCTCGCTCCAAATGCGCGGGGGCAAATAAAGCCCTTCATACGGCTTTTCCAAGTGAATAATTTTTTTCTCGCGACCGTCGTCAAAAAGAACCTTGCAACTGCCGTAAATGCAGACCAGGATTTGATCTAGATTTTTATGCGCGTACTTGCCGCGAACAAAGCCATCCACTGTGTCATACATGCAATAGATGCGCTTGATTCGGAACGGAATATCCTTGAATTCCTCGAAGGTTATCAACTGCCCACGCTTGTCGCCGTGCGGCTGAAACATATACTTTACGACCTGCACGTCAATACCTCTGTTCGCCGTTTAACATAATTCCGTCGCAGGCTTTTTCAAAAAGCCCCGTCTCTTCGTTTTTCTGCACGAGCGGGCGGATTGAGTTGTTTTCGTGCAAAACATCCAAGAGAAATCTGATTGAAGCGTCCAAGAGTTCGGGATACTTTTTCTCGACGACAAGCTGGCTGAAGTTTCGCAGGGTTTCTTTAAAAAGTTTTATGTCGTCCGACGAATCTTCCGGCGTGTCCCAATCGTAATTGTCGTTCAGGAAAATTCTCCAGTTGTCGCAACAAAATTTGTATTCCTCGTAGTTGCGAAGGTACAAATTGTTAAGCCAAGCTATGGTGATATAGTTCATGAACTCAATGAACATTCGCGATCGTATCAAGGGATTGAACGTTTCCTGGTTTGGGTGTTGTCTGAACGCGCTCAAGCAATCCTTTATGAAGACGCACGCGCCGCCGTTTTTGAACAGGTTAAGCCAATTTCCAATGTCGACGTAGACGCGATCTTTCACGCCGCAAAAAACTCCGACGCCAAAAACTTTTTCGCCGGTTTGCGGGTCTTTTGTCAAGAGACTTTCTTTTTTAAACAAGACTGTTGAAAGCTCGCCCAAGAAATTTATCTTCGAGAACAGAATTTGCCTTCCAATTTCCTCGCCGCTTAGGATTGCATCTTCCTCCGGTTGCCAAGAAATCATTCTTCCAATTATTTGATCTTTGTCATCGATACATGCTCTCGCGGAAGTCGCCAAGACAATATTATTTCCCAAATCGCCGACGAAGTATTCCATCATGCGAGAAATTTTATCGCGATAAATAATGTCGTCGTGGAGCAAGATATTGACATATTCGCCGTTAGCGTGATTGACAACGAAATCCGTATTCTTTATGCCGCGCCCGCCGAGCGGTCCGCCGTGATAGAAATATTTTATCTTGTCGGTTTGCTCCAAGTACGGCTGAATCAAATCTTTTATGTCTTCGTTGGTGCTGTCGTCGCCGATGATTATTTCTATGTTTTCGTAGCTTTGGGTCAGCGCACTCAACAAAGCCTTTTCAAGAAAATACGGCTGATTGTAAGCGGGTATGCAAATGCTAACGAGCGGCGTCACGATGTCTTTATAAGACTGCTTGAATTTAGCCAGTTGCTGTTTGTAATCTTTGTTGTTGGATTTGTCCTTGTAGCGGAGATTATTTTTAGTAAAAACTATATCGCCATCCGACAAGGCAACGACTCCGACATCATAGCCGGCGCGACGGTAGCGACAACACTGCGCGGCAATAAAAAAATCGTCGTCCATTTCCTCGTCAAAGGGAATATCTTCGGAGGTGATAAAAAAGCTCGAATCAATCATATGAACCGACTGATAAAAGACGGGCGGCTTGCATTTGTAGCCTAACACTCTGCCAAGAATGTCTTTAAAAAGGTAAGAGCCATAAAAATTTTTTGCCTTAGTGTAGTCGCCGCTGATTGGCATTTCCGAGCCGAAAATTCCTATGATACCGACCTTAGGATACGTGAAAAAACTGCCTATCATGCGCGGAATAATATTTTTTTGTTGTGCAAGCGGCGTGGTTAAAAAGATTTTGTACTTCGCGTTGTTCTTTTCGAGTATCGAATTGCAGGTCGTCGCCAAATTTTTTTCTTTCAACACAGCAATTTGTTCAACCTCAAAAGTCCCGATATTAGGAATGTTGACAGTGACGCTCGGAAGTTCCGGAGTTAGCCGAGCAAACTCGACTTCATATTCGCAGATAGTAGCCAGTAAGATTTTGTTTTCGTCAAGCAAACTGAATTCCCTCCTAGAAAAAATTTTAATCGCAAAGATTGTAGCATTGAGTTGGAAAAAAATCAAAGAGAAAAGATTTTAAGCTTGAATAAGTGCCAAGAGATTTTTATAGTTGTTGGCGACTTTTATGACGTAGTGAACAGTCTCAGAATAATTTGGAACGCCGCCGTGTTTCTCGACCGCGCCGGGTCCTGCGTTGTAAGCGGCAACAGCGTCAGTCACGGAGTAGGCTCCCCAACCTTGAAAGCGTCCAAGCTGATTCTT
>CAMYWI010000025.1 GCA_947302675.1 uncultured Selenomonadales bacterium
TCGGTTGCGATTGGACTTCGACAGGCTGAGCTTGTGTCGTCGGTTGCGTTTGCACTTCGACGGGTGGAGCTTGCGTCGGTTGTGTTTGGACTTCGACAGGTTGAGCTTGCGGCGTCGGTTGAACTTGCACTTCGACGGGTTGAGCTTGAATTGTCGGTTGTGTTGATTGATTATTGGTTATTCGCCACGACCTGCCGCCGAGCATTTGCAACATTGACTGCGCGTTGTTGTCGGCTTGCGGGAGGAGCGTCTGCAAATTTTGTGCACTCGAAATTTCTTGGACGTCCGCGACGACTTGAGCATTGCCATTGCTTGCGGGTTGCAACAGTGATTCGGCGTTCATGCTGAAAAGATATGTCAAGCTGTTCGCCGCAAGGACGTTGGTTGCCGGTTGTTCGTCAACAATTTCCGGCTCGTCGGCGGGTTTATCTTCGCGTAAAAAAATATCCGCAGTCGAATCCTCATCAGCAACTGATTCTGAGTCATTGCTAATTCCCAATTCCTCATTCCTAATTGCCTTTTGAGGCGCATCCTGCGGAGTGTTGCTCTTTCCTTGAGCTGGTTTCTTATCTGGCGCGTCGTCAACTTGCTGGTCGTCGGCTTGCTGAGTGTCCGTTTTGACTTGCGCGTCGTCGGCTTGCTGAGTGTCCGTTTTGACTTGCGCGTCGTCAGCTTGCTGGGCGTCCGCGTCGACCTGCGTAGCGGCGTCGTCGCCGGAGTCAGTTTCCTGCAAGCCTCTGATATTTTGCTTGAGTTCGTCGAGTTTCGCGTTTATCTTGTCTAGCGTCGAGCTGAAATTTCTTTTGTTCGCCCGCGCAGTTGGTTTATATTTCGGCTGTGTGCCCTGCGAAGTCGTTCGCGTCGACGCCGCCGGTTGTGTTGGAGCTATCGACATTAAATTTGGTACATTTGCCATTTTTCGCCTCACCTCTCTCGAAAGTGTATCGAAATTTTTTCCCGCGCAGTTAAGAAATTTTTTTACAGGAAAGATTTACTGCTGATTGATTCGAGTTCGTAAGGCGTCTCTTGATAGACGTAGTAGTTGAGCCAATTCGCGAACATCAAATGCGCCACGCTCCGCCACTTGACGACGGGTTCCTTAGTCGGGTCGTCATTGGGATAATAATTCTGCGGCACGTTGGGATTAAGACCCGCGCGGACGTCGCGAATGTACTCGTTATTCAAAGTGTTGGGGTCGTACTCGGCGTGCCCCGTTATGAAAAACAGTCGCTTATCCAAATCCGCAACCGCATAGACGCCCGCCTCCTCCGAATCAGATAACAACGTCAGCTCCGGAACCTTTTCTATATCCTCGCGGCGCGTCCCAGTATATCGGGAGTGCGGAACGTAAAATTCATCGTCAAAGCCGCGCAGAAGTTTTTCGTGTTTGACGCAAAGCCTGTGCTTGTACACGCCCGACAATTTCTCCGGCAAAAGATATTTCGGCACGCCGTAATGATAATACAAACCCGCCTGTGCGCCCCAGCAAATGTGAAACGTCGACCAAGCATGAGACTTGCTCCACTCCATTATTTCAACAAGCTCCTGCCAATAGGTTACGTCCTCGAATTCGACAAGCTCCAGCGGTGCGCCCGTGATTATGAACCCGTCGTAATTTTTATTCTTAACGTCGTCGAACGTGCCGTAAAACTCAGTGAGATAGTCTTTGGACGTGTGAGTTGGCGTATAAGTTCGCGTGTAAATGAAATCGACTTCCGTCTGTAGCGGCGTATTGCCCAAAAGCCGCAACAGTTGCGTCTCCGTCACGGATTTTATCGGCATGAGGTTGAGAATTAAAATTTTCAGCGGACGAATATCCTGCGAATAGGCGCGGTCGGCGTCCATTACGAAAATATTTTCGCTCTCCAGGACATGCGTCGCGGGTAAATTGTTTGGTATTTTTATTGGCAAAATCTTTCCCTCCTTAGTCCAACGAGTAGCGTGTGACCCAATTAGGATTGTTCTTGACATAGGCACGAAGGCGCACAAGTCCTTTGTAATCCGGCTCGTCGCTCTTAATCATGCGATACGCTCCGTCAAACTCGTCCTTAAGCTCCTGCCAAGAATTGGTCGGCGTCCAAATCTGCCCGTCCTTGATAACTTCGGTGCCCTGCGTCAAGTTGACCGCCTTTTTCATAAAACGGATCTCAATCGTCTTGCCGCTTGATTCTTTCGTAACTTGCCACTCCCACAAAATCAAGTTCGAGCCTTTGAGCCGCATGGTCGTCGTGTCGGCGGAAAGAGTCGTCGTCGCGCCGGCGTTGTCAGTATAAGTCCATAAATCAATCCAACGTTCCTCAGTCGGAGCACGTTTGCGGTCGCGCTCGCCCAGCTGAAAAACTTCGTCGACTATCGCGCAATAAAATTCCTCATCAAAGGAACGAGTGTTAATCTCCTTGACGCGACCTTCTTCCTTTGACCAAACAACTTGATCACTTGCATTATAAAAATCTTCGCGAACGTATTGGAGCGTGCGGTTTTGCGGATTAACCCTGAGCAACGCCAAGCTGTAAGACAAGCCCTTAGCGTCGGGCAAAATATTTCCTATGCCGTAATTTTTAATGGTCTCCGCCGCGCCGTCGTAGGAGTAAGTCGTTTTCGTCCACGCCTCAATCTCGATAGCAATCTCCCTGCCGTCGTTGGTGACAACTTTCTTTTTAATCGTCACGGAGGCGGGGTCAAAGTACTTGGCGTACTTATCGTTGGCGTCGAGATAAAACCAGTCGACCGCCGCGCTAACCTCAAGCGGCATAAAAAGCGTCATCGCCAACAGCAGAGCAAAAATTATTTTCTTCATGCTAGTCCCTACTCTCCAATAAGCGATTGATCTCCGCGTCAAGCTCTTCAACGCCCGCGCCCGTCACCGAACTTACACAAAGCGCATTAAGCCCCGAAACTTCTTTGACTGCCGCCGCCAATGCCTTGCCGCCGTCCTCGAACTTGTCCGCCTGACTTATCACGACGATTATCGATGAGCCGCCCTTTTTAAGTTTGCTTATCCACGCAAGCTCCAACTCGAACGTGTCGTCCGTGATTAACATCAACGCGACTTCGACGCTCTGCGCGGATTTTTCGGCGGTTGAGTCTTCCACGTCCACGCCCACCGTGTCAACTAACATGACTTTTGTCACCGAGCCGATTTCCATTGCGCGGAACGTCGCCTTGATTTTATGTCTCGTCAGCGCGTACATCAAAGCCGATTTGCCGCTCTTGCGCTTGCCGAATATCCCTACTTGCCTCATTGACTTGCGCCTCCTTTTTGCAAGATTATAACAAAATCTTCAAGTCAAGTCGACAAGTTCACGCCGCCTTTTGTTGAAACGCGCGATTTTTTTATAGCCAAAGCCGCGCACATAATTTGCCGCGTCCTCATAAAACTTGCCGCAATCTTCGGGGCGGTGCGCGTCGCTCGTTATAACAATCGGCAACTTGTAAGCGGCGGCAATCTTCATGAAGTCGGCGTAGGGCGAAATTTCTTTGACGGGGTAGCGGTAAAGCGTGCCGGTATTCACGTCAACAACCATGTCAGCTTTTTGCAACGCGGCGGCAACTCGCTCAAGGTAAGGCGTCGCGTCGAAGTCGGGGAAGAAATTAAACAGCCGAATGTTAAACGGGTGCCCCAAAATATCATAGTTGCCGCTCGCCGCGAGCATCTCAACCTGCGCGGCGTACTCGTCATAAATTTTTTCCAAGTCGTGACGTTTCCATTCGTCGATAAGCTTTGAGGCGTCGTAGCCCCAACCCCACAAGAAATGCACTGAGCCTATTCGATAATCGAACTCCCACGCGTCGAGAATTTCTTTAACGGCGTCTTGATTTTTGAAGTTGCAAACCTCAATCCCAATCTTCGCCGCGTGATTCTCCTTGAGCCGCGCCATGAAGTCAAAGTAATCCTTGAGCGTGTGCTTGAACTTGTTGGTCTTGAGCCAAACTTTTTGGAACGCGCCGACCGGCGAATCGTCCAAAATCAAATCGTCGTAGTAAAATTTTTCAAACTCCGGAAAAGTATGCGTGTGCTCGCTGACTCCAATTTCGTCCAGCCCGTGCGACTTCGCCGCCGCGAAAAAACCTTCCGCCCACACCGCGTCGTAGTCGCCGTACTCAAAATGCATGTGGTAATCAAATCTCATGTCGACACCTCGCCAAAAATTTTTTTGTTATATATCACAGCTGAAAGCTTTTTACAACAAAAAATCGGAAAGCCCTTTGACCTTCCGAAAAAAATTTCCGCGCTGAATCAATCGACGGGCAACGTCTTAACCCAATCGCTGAGAGTATTTTTATCGGTGCGCCCGCGAAAGACTTTGCCTTGAATCCAAAGCGTAGACGCCGCGCAGGAAGGCTTGAGCTGATTAAGCGTCTCGCCGAAACCAGAACCGCCCGAAGTCGCGAAAATTATAATCGTCTTGCCTGCGAAGTCATAGCTCTCCAAAAAGCTGTTGATAATGTGCGGCGCGACGTACCACCAAATCGGAAAACCAAGAAAAATCGTGTCGTAGTCGGCAACGGGCGCGGACTTGTCGGCGAGTTCGGGGCGCGAATTAATATCAGCCATCTCGACCGAACTGCGCGACTGCGAGTTGTTCCAGTTTAAATCTTTGCCGGTGTAAATCGTGGCGGGCTTAATCTCGTAAGTGTCCGCGCCGAGAACCTCCGCCAAAGTGTTGGCAAGCTTGCGCGTCGAGCCGCTTGCCGAGAAAAACGCTACCAATTTTTTGCTCATCTCAATACCTCCGAATTGTTTTGACCCATGAATTGAATTTGAACGCTACCGTCACGGAATTCTTCTTTAGAAAAATAGCGAAGTCCGCCGTCGGCAGTGCGCGTATCCTTTTTATCCTTGTTGCCGTCCAAAGTCGGCGGCTTGAAAATATTCATAATGTCATCGAGTCTCGCGCCGTCTTCAAACATTTTAATCACTCCTTAATAACCAAAAACCTGCGCGGCTTGCCTCATGTTATTGCGAATCTCCACGCCGAACGGACAGCGCGTTTCACACACGCCGCATTGAATGCACTCGCCCGCATGATGACTTAACGCCGCGTAATGCTCGCGAACAGTTTCAGGAATTGTACCCTGCGCTTTGGTCAAGTTCAAAAACTTTGTAACGTCGGCAATGTTAATCTTCTTGACGCACGGCGCACAGTGACTGCAGTAAACGCAATGCCCGCGCCAAGAAATTTTCGGGAACGTCGCAAAAGTCGTCGCGTAATCTTTTTCCGCGTCGCTTGCCGTTTCGTAGGAAATACTTTGCTTAAGTTGTTCAACCGAATGTGCGCCCGCCAAGACGCAGGAAACTCCCGGTCGGCTCAGCGCGTAGTGAATGCATTGATTAGGAGTAAGCGCGACGCCCGCAGGAGAAAGTTCCGCGTCCAATAAATCGCCGCCGCCAAAACATTTCATGACCGTAATTCCGATGCCCAACCGCTGGCAAGTCTCGTAAAGTCTTTGACGGTCGGGGTCAAGGTTCGTCAAATGCGCCTCGTAATTTTTATCGTTCCAAAGTTGCTCAACGTCCTCCGACGCGGGCAACAAATCATAGCAGGGATTGACGCTGAACATCAAAACTTCAATCGCGCCGCTCTCGACCGCCTTCAACGCGACTTGCGGGTTGTGACTGCTCAAGCCGATGTGCCGAATCTTGCCCGCCGCCTTCAACTCGCGAGCATAATTCAAGACGCCGCCCGAAATTATTTCCTGCCAATCGTCCGCCGCGTCGCAGTAGTGAATCATGCCCACATCAATATAATCCGTCTGCAAAAGTTTCAGCGACTCCTCGAAACCCGCCACGACCTCTGAAAGTTTTCGCGTGCGCTTGTATTGCCCGTCCTTCCACACGGAACAAATATGCGACTGCGCAATAAATTTCTCTCGACGCCCGCGCAGAGCCTCACCGACCGCCTTTCTGACTTTAGGATTTGAGGCGTACAAGTCAAAATAATTCACGCCCGCAACTTCCGCCACGTCGAAAAGTTTTTGTACGATAGTAAAATTTTCTTCGCTAAAACCCTCGCAACCCAAGCCAATTTCGCTGACCTTCAAGCCCGTTTTGCCCAGCTCCCGATAAATCATAACGCTCGCCCTCCTTTACACATACGCAAAAAAAATTAGACAGGGAAAAATTTTTTCCTGCCTGCAGTTATCTCTAACGATTCAAGATTTTTTTGTCGTCGTCGAAGGCTCGCGCCCACGCCTCGACAAAATCATCATCAATCGGCACGCGCTTAATCACGTCGCCGAAAATTTCTAACACGTCGCGGCAAAAATCCTCCGCGCCCGCCCGAAACTCCTCGTCGATAGAAAAATTTTCCTGCCGAAGTTTGGAAGTCATAAGCGGCACGCCGTAACGCCAATAACCGACTTCGCGCGAACTTTCCAAAATCAATCGCCCGCGTTCACTCGAAAACTCCGCGCAAATTGCAAACGGGTCATGAAACTTTTTTGCCAACACCACGCCAAGCATTATTCCCGCGTAAAGCGACATGTCGTAGCCGAGCCGCTCCAACAAACTCCGCACGAACGGCACTTGCGACAAAAGATTTAACGCGCTCATCAAATGAAATACGCCAAAACCCATGACTCCGCAAAGCTGAATGTCGCTCATTTCGTCGCCGCCGAGATGCGTCAGTTTGTACGGCGAGTTCAAATTTTTGCCGATTAAATAATCCCACAGCGTCGCGTCCGCCTTGCGCAAGCCCGTTTCGCACGAGATTAAAAGTTTCTCGTAGCCCGCCACACCGCACTTTTTAAGGAGCCGCTCAAGGTCGGGCGTCTGAAGGCACGTATCAGAAATCAGCCAAACTTTTTTCCTGCGCGTCAAAGCCGTCTTGAACCAGTCAAGAATCCTGTCGCGCGGCAAGCTCAATTTAATTTCCGTCGCAACCTCAAGCTCGCGAATCTTTTGACAAGTCTCCGCGTCAAGATTAGTCAGCGTCGCGAAAAATTTATAAATCTCGTCAAGCGTCGCGTCGGTGCCCTTCGCGCGGCTTGCAACAAATTCCGCCTCGTCGCGGAAAGTCGGGAAGTCAAAACTTTTTCCAAGCAAATCCTCAACCTTGAACCGAATAATTTCCTTGACGTGCGCGGGCTTGGCGACGTAGCGCATTGTCAGCGTGTCGAACACGGCGAACGAAATTATCTCGCCTTGATTCAAAATGTCGTCGCGAACGTCGGCATCGGTGCGCCCGCTGTACTGCCAGAAATTTTTGCTACCGATATTGATTGCGTAAGTCTCGGCGGCGGGGTCGAACTCGTAATAATCCATGCCCGCCGAGCGCGTCGCCAACAAAACTGACCGCTCGAAGGCGTGAGCCAACGTCCCGTCATTTTGCTTGCGTTCGGGCGGAAAGTCATCGAACGTCAAATGCAAGTCAAAAAATTTCTGCAAGGCTTGAGTTCGCGCCCAAAACATCGTGCCCGCCGGAAAGTCGAAGTAATCCGTTTTGTTCGGCGCAATCCCTGCGCGGGTCAAAAGTTGCAAGCCGACTTCGCGATTGGAAAGCCAGTTAAACGCGGCGTAGGGGACGTTGGGCGCGGGGCGCGGATAAATCACGCCAACTCTTTGATTATCGGCAAACGCCTTGAAAATTTTCTTGACGCGCTTGGAGTTGCCGAGCAGGGCGTTGAAAAGATACTTGCGCCAGTTGAATTGCTCCGAACCGCTGTAGAGAGACTTCTTGCTGTGAATGTGCGCGACAAAATCATAAGCGGGCAAAAGGTCTCCAAAGCCCGCCAAAAACGGCGCGACATCTCGTCCGCGATTGGGCACGACACGCACGATAATTTTCTCCGCGTTGGAAATTTTTTTGAAGGCGGCTTGAACTTTTTTAGCGGCTCCCTCGTCGACAATCGAGATAAGTGCGTCGAACTTGTAGGGAATGTTCTTGCAGGCGGTGACCATTTCTTTAAGCAAGTCAAGATAAAAAATGTGCGCCTGAATCGCAATCTTGCCTGGCTGTTCGGAAAGCTCGCCGTCGAATTTATTCTGCCAGTCAACGGGCGGCGCGGGCGCAAAGCGATTGCTCATCTGCCACGCCTTGTAACGCTTGGTATTCTTCAACAGCGGCGCAAAGCACGTGTAAAATTTGTTCTTGAACGAAATTTTTTTGTCGTCGTCAAACGGCATTGCCTGATATAAAAAATGCGCGGCGGTCAAAGCCTTCTCGCGATTGTCGGAGCGGAGCCACTTGCCGAAATTGTGGAAGGGCGCGACGAATTTCCACGAATTGGAATTTAAAATCGAATCGGTGAGCTTGGTGAGCCGCTGAATTTCCTTGAGCGTCTCGGCAAGAATCGCGGGATAATTTTCCTCAATCTCACCAAAGACTTCAAAGGTCACGTGCCCCGACAAGTCCTTGACGTCAAAAATAATCTGCGGGTCGTTCGTCCAAAACCTGTAAAACTCGCCGACAATCTCGCCGACGTTGCTTGAAAAAATTTCGCGCGGCTCGCCGTTAATCAGCGTACGATTTATCTTGAGCGAAATGAAATTTACATCGGGGTCAAAGCGCAGATACTTCACGGGACGCGCAACGTCGAAGTCGACGCGCCCATAAAATGTCCTCGTGGCGTCAATGTTTAGGAAAGTCGTCGCGGTCAACAAAAATTCCTCGCCCTTGCTGACAAAAATCTCCGCGCGGAGCACGTTGAACTTCTGCTCGAGATTGAACACGTCGTAAGTGCCGCCATCGCGCAGAAAAGTTTTCTCGTCGTAGTTGTAGAGCGTTTTAATCTGCGCGGCATCGGCGGGCGAACTCAGCAAGTTTTTCAAAAGCTCAAGCCCCGCGAGATTGAAGGCGGAAGATTTTTTCTCAAGACAAATCTGCGCGAAGGCAAAGCGACGATTTATCTGCCCGTCGATTAAAAACTTCTTCGCCGCAGGAAAGACTTCCAAGAAAAATTTATCGTCGTTGAAGTTGCCGGCGAACTCCCGCGCTATAAAATGAAACTCCAAATCCGCGCGGACGAGCTTGTCAAAAGACGTTGCCGAAGTATTCTCCTGCCGCGCCCGCCGCAATCTGAATCGCGTCAAACGTTCGGGCATAATAAAAATCTCCGCGTGAAAACAAAGCCGAATCCACATCAAATAATCGGGCAGTTGCCAAAAGCCGTGCAGGTCAAGCAAGCGATATTTCTCGTAAGCCTCGCGCCGCACCATTGCCGACGGGTGGCAAAGACAATTCGCGTTGTAAAAAAAATAATTCAGCCACTCGGCGCGTGAACGATTAGGCTTGTCGAAGACGCTTTTATAAAAATCTTTGTCGTCAAGTTCGCGCAGATTGCCCTGCTCGTCAACGAACTCAACCCACGTGAAACACGCCGCATAATTCGGATTGGCGTCGAGAAACTTAACCTGCTTGTCAAGCTTGTCGAGTGTCCACAAGTCGTCCGAGTGGTGAACCGCGATATACTCCCCTCGCGCAGATTGAACGGCGTCGCGAATCGCCAAGACCGGTCCGCGATTTTCCGCGTACAGAAAAGTTTTAATGCGCGGGTCGTCGAAACTCTTTATGATCTCGCGGCTGTTATCTTTGGAGCCGTCGTCGATTATCAACAGCTCGAAGTCGGCGAACGTCTGATTCAACACGCTCTCAATCGCCGCCGCCACGTACGCCGCGTGGTTGTAACTCGTCAAAATCACGCTGACTTTCGCCATTGCCAACCTCCTTTTTGAATTCATTTTAGTTTGGCTCGCGCTGATATTTTTATCAATTAGATTGGCTTTGTCAATGACTTTTTACAAAAAAAAGAGCCTGCGCTTTTGCACAAGCTCCAAATTTTTTTATGCTAAGTTATCGATTAGGTTTTATTAAGTTTAGCACCGTCGAGCGTACTGGAAACAGCGGTTGCGACATTAGTCTTGACCAAGTTCGTCGCGTAGTTCAGCTCAATTACTGCGTAGCTAGAAACGTCGGACTTGGAAACTTTCTTGTCGCTCCAGGTAATCAATTCGCCCTTGTCCGCGACAATCGTCGTAGTAGTGCCGTCGCCGCCGTCGACTGTTA
>CAMYWI010000026.1 GCA_947302675.1 uncultured Selenomonadales bacterium
GTCCGCTGATTGATAAACTTTCCGGAGCAATTACAAGCGCGATGGTTGGTTATACCGCTGTTTGGGTCGGCATGGTTTCAGGTGCAACTGCCGATTCGATTTCCCCCGAAGGCATTTTCAATTACAAGCTCATAATGTTCTCGGCTCCTATCGACTTAATCATACTGGGCGGTTTGTTGTATTATTCCAAAGTCAAACTCACTGAACAAGAACACGAACGCATTGTTAAAGAGCTTGAAACTAAATGGTCAGAAATGAATAAGTGATTTTGAGGAGGTTTTAGCATGGGATTTTTCGATAGACTGAAAGCGGGCTTGACTAAAACCCGCGAGAAATTTATTGACAAGATTGACGAAATACTTCACGGCTCGAAAAAAATCGACGACGAACTTTTGGACGAGCTGGAAGAAACTTTGATAACAAGTGATGTCGGCATGGCGACGACGGAAAAATTGATTGAGGGCTTGCGCAAGGGTGTTCGCCGCGCCGAGATAAATTCGCCCGCCGACGTGAAAAATTTTTTGTCGAATCAAATCCGCGAGATACTCACGGAGGAGGAAGGCACCTTCGACTACGTTTCGCCGCCGCGCGTGATTCTGATGATAGGCGTCAACGGCGCGGGCAAGACGACGACAATCGGCAAGCTCGCCGCTTACTACAAGGCGCAGGGTAAAAAAGTCATGATGGCGGCGGCTGATACCTTCCGCGCGGGCGCGATTGATCAGTTGGAAATTTGGGCGGAGCGTACAGGCTCGGCGTTCGTAAAACATTCCGAAGGCTCCAACCCGTCAAGCGTTGCCCTCGACGCCGCGAGATCTGCCGTCGCGCAGAAAATGGACGTGCTCCTTGTCGACACGGCGGGGCGTCTTCAAAACAAATATAATCTTATGGAAGAGCTGAAAAAAATCAACCGCATACTCGGCAAGGGCATTAAAGGTGCGCCGCACGAAGTCTTACTTGTCCTCGACGCCACGACCGGTCAAAACGCGCTCCGCCAAGCCGAATTGTTTTCACAGACGTCGGGCATAACGGGCATAGTCCTAACAAAACTCGACGGCACGGCAAAGGGCGGAATGATTATCGGGATAAAGGAGCAGCTCAACATTCCTGTAAAGTGGGTCGGCGTGGGCGAGCGGCTTGACGATTTGCGCCCGTTCAACGCGAAAGAATTTGCCGACGCGTTATTTGGACTTTAAAAGTTGTGCGTGTAGCCGACGGAAAAGCCAATCGTGTTGTAGCCGGGATTGTGACTGCGCAAGCCGTTTGAAAAGTGACTGATCGAGTAACCGAGACTGAATGAATCTTCGGCGGTGGCTTGCCAAGTCAAGCGCGGACCCAGTCGCCATAAAAAACCGTAGGCGCGACCGTCGTAGGGGTGCGCTTTGTTGTAAAACATGAGCGAGCCGGTGAAATCCAACGAGCCGTCCAACTTGCCCGAAATGTTTTTATTCCAACGCAACATGAACGCGGGACCAAGCCCGACGCCTTGACTGTCATGATGAACGCCGCCGTCCTTGCGCGGATTCGTATAGCCCAGTGCTCGCGTGAAGGTCAGCCCGCGCCAATAACTCATCGCGCCGCTGTCGGTGACCTTCTCAAAAAAATGCACGTTGTAATTGGTGACGTTGCGCTGACTGAACCGCCGCCCTTCCAAATATTCAAACTGAATTTCGTTGGCGTCTTCATAAATTTTTTTATCCGGCTCGGAAATTTCTTCGGCACTCGCGACGCTCATCGACGCTAAAAAAATCGCAAGCATTGACAAAATTTTTTTCATAACGTTGCCTCCAAAAATTTTTCTGCCAATTTATCACAGCGAAAAATTTTTAGCAAGGCAACTCACGAGGTGATAACTTTGAAAGTTTTATTGACAAATGACGACGGGATAAAGGGCGAGGGGCTTTGGTCGTTAGCTCATGCGCTAAAGGCTCGCGGCTTTGAAGTGACGATTGCCGCGCCGTCGAATCAGCAAAGCGGCATGTCGCACGCGCTCAGTCTCATGCGCGAGATTGAATACAGCCGTTTCGACAATCCCGACTTCGAGGCGTGGTTCTTTGAAGGCACGCCAACAGATAGCGAGAAAAAATATCATGAGGGCATGAGTGACAAAAAAATCGACGAGATTATCACCGGCATAAACGACGGCTCCAACCTCGCGACCGATGTTTTGTACTCGGGAACGGTCGGCGCGGCTCTCGAAGGTTTTCTGCATAAAATTCCGTCGCTTGCCGTTTCGCGCGATAAAAATTCCGAGCTGACCTTCGACGAAACCGCGACTGCAACCGTTGATTATCTGGAAAAAATTTTGAAACTCAAGCGCGAGCCTTTCCTCCACAACGTCAACTTTCCAAAAAAATTCCGCGCAGGCAAGGCGGAGTTCATGGGCACGCGGCTTGGTCACAGGGATTATATCAACGCCTTCACCAGCTGCACCGACGACACGGGGCGCGCCTATTTCAAGATTGGCGGCACGATTTGCGACCTCGACGACAGCGAGGGCACCGATATTCACGCGGTCAATCAAGGCTTTGTCTCCGTGACGCCGCTCCATTGTGACACCGCCGACTACGACGAGATTGTTGCTCTACGCAAAATTTTCAGGGGATAAATATGGACGACTATACTTGGAGAAGGCGGCTCAACGAACGGCGCAGGCGTCGCGAGCGCGAGCGTTTGTTTGTTGCAATTTTTTTCTTGATGATATTTGGCGGGATATTTTTATATTTCTCGGTCTACACGAAGACGCCCGAATACGCGATGCGCGAAATGGTCGAGGCGTTCAGGGCGGGCGACGCGCAAACTTTCCGCCGCCACTTGGATTTGAATTCGATAACCGCCAAAGCCTACGACGATTTGACGAGCGATTTATTTAAGTACGACACGCAACTAACCGACCGCGAGCGGAGTCTCTTTGAAAATTTTTACGTGCTGATTCGGCGGCAGATGACGGGCGGCGCGGTCAAGGTCATCAACACTTATCTTGACACGGGCGAATGGACTTTGCCTGGTGGGATTTTAAAGGGGCGGCAGCTCGGCATTGACTTTGACATTTTGCTTGACCGCAGTTTGATTCGGCACACGTCGCTGATTGAGCTTGAGCGCGTCGAAATTCAAGACAACATTGCGACGGCGACTTTCAGCATTGTTGAAGATTATACACAAGTTCCATTCGAGTTGAAGGTTACACTCCGAGACTTGGCGAACGACAGCTTTAACGTCGGCGGCAAGGACTTTGAGATTTTCGGGCGCAAGTTCAAGTTTCCAGGCTTAAGTTTCAACACGGGCGGGAGCGATTGGAAGATTGTCAGCGTGGATAACTATCGCGAGTATCTGGACGCGGTGTCGCCGATTTTGCGGCAGAATTTAGCGGAGTACATTGACAACACGGCGGAGATTGTCTATCGCTACAACGCGGCGTTCGAGGAGGAGCAGGACGTTTTCATAACATTGCAACGGTCGCCAGTCGGAATCATGACGGCGAGTCAGCGCACGGAAGTTTCCAACTACATCACGAACACGATAATCCCGTTGCTTGAAAGTCGACAGGCGGAGCTTGACCAAGTGCCGATACCGAAGGGCGCGGAATTTTTGGCGAGCCTGCGGCAAGAGTCGACGCACGTCACAATTTTGGCGTGGCAGTCTTACATCAAAGGGATAACGGAAAACAGCGCGGCTGATTTGGACACGGCGGCGAGTTTACATAAGCAGGAGCTTGTATTTGACCAGCGGATTGAAGAAATTATTCACAGCTCGGCGGTCGCGCGGAACTTGCCAGAACTTCCATAGGAGGAGATTTTTTATGAGCTATTTTTTGAGACGCACGGAAAATAATCTTTGGCACGGGAAGTTTTCAACGTTCCCAGAAGATTTGGTTACTCATGCCGTTTCGACGCGGCTCGGCGGAGTGAGCAAGCCGCCCTTCGACAGTTTGAACCTTGCACTTCACGTCGGCGACGAGCCGGCTGACGTTCTTGCCAATCGTAAAAAATTTGTCGGCTCGCTCGGCTTTGGTCTTAATGATATTGTCACGCCCAATCAAGTTCACGGCGATAAAATTTTTCGCGTCGATGAGAATTATCGCGGTTGCGGCTGCGCGAATTATGCTGATTCAATTCCTGAAACCGACGCGCTTATAACTGACACGCCCGAATTGCCGCTCATGCTCTGCTTTGCCGATTGCGTCCCGATTTTTTTTGTCGACGTTGAAAACTGCGCGGTCGGCTTGGCGCACGGCGGTTGGAAGGGCACGCTAAAAAAAATTGCCGCGAAGACTCTCGGCAAAATGACTTTGGAGTTCGGTACGCGCCCTAAAAATTGTCTGGTCGGGATTGCGCCGTCAATCGGTCCTTGCTGTTATGAAGTCGGCGGCGCCGTTATTGAGGCTTGCAAAAAATCTTTCCCAGAAAATTACGACGAGCTTTTGATTGAGCGCGACGGCAAAATTTTTCTTGACCTGTGGCGGGCGAATGTCCTTCAGCTTTTGGAAGTCGGTATGCCCGAAGAAAATATCGACGTCGCGGGCAAGTGCACTTGCTGTGAAAGTTCGTGGTATTTTTCCTATCGCGCCGCGCAGAAAAATCATCTCGACCGCACGGGACGTATCGCCGCGCTTATCGCGCTCAAAAAAAATTAACTGCGTGAAGTATAGCGCAACCCCCGAGAGTCTGCTACCAACAGATCGTCTCGGGGGTTTTGCTTTGTGATAACGATGGACAATGTGATTTGTTTTGTAAAACTTTTTGCGCAGAATCCTTTTCGAGGATAACGATTGAGCAATAACTGCGCTGATATAGCGCAACCCCCAACTAATGCTGAAAGTTTTGCTTTATGTTTTGGTCATCATAAACTGCCGCGCAGATTTTTTCAAGCGTCGAAGTCTATTTCGGGCAAATTTTCTATACTGTCCGGAGTTTTTAGGCTTGTCGCATTGAAATTCCTATTGCTTAGTTGTAAAATTCGCCTGTCGTTATCCGACCCCAAAGCAGTAGTTCCGGGCAAGGGGGTGATAGCGGTGAAGAAACCCCGTAAGCGCGTGAAAAAGCGCGTAAAAAAGCTCGTAAAGAGAATCGTTGAGGGCGTCATTGTACGCGCAATATACGACTGGTTCAAATCCTTTTTTCAGGATAACGATTGAACCACAACTGCGTGGAGTATAGCGCAACCCCCGATAGCCTGTGTCCAGCAGACTGTCGGGGGTTTTTGCTTTGTGATAGCGATGAAGATTAACCCGTAATAATCTCACGCATATTATATCAGCCGCGCAGATTTTTTCAAGCGTCGAAGTCGATTTCGGGCAAATTTTCTACGATGTCCAGAGTTTTCGCTTGTCAGTTGAAAATTTTTGTTCAGCGTTGTAAAATTCGCCTGTCGTTGTCCGACCCCAAAGCAGTAGTTCCGGGCAAGGGGGTGAGAACGATGTTAAAGGTAATCCTCGAAGTACTTAAGAAAATCGTTGAGAGCATTATCAAACGCTCAATATACGACTGGTTCAAATCCTTATTTGAGGACAACGATTGAACCAAAACTGCGCTGACATAGCGCAACCCCCGAAGGTCTGCTCCAACAGATCGCTTCGGGGGTTTTTGCTTTGTGATCACGATGTTAAGATAATCCTCAATCCTCGTCATGATTATATCAGCTGAAAAAATTTTTTCAAGCGTCGAAGTCGATTTCGGGCAGATTTTCTACGATGTCCAGAGTTTTTAGGCTGACGGTGATTGAACTCAAGATTAAATCCAAAATGTAGCGCGGGTTGTCGTGTTCGCTCGCCCAATCGTTCGGATTATTGATTATTCCGCTCGCAGAATCGGTTTTGACTTGGTAGCGGTCGATTATCCACTCAAGCGGACTGCGACCATTAACCACGTACTCAAAACTGCGCGGCGGAATATTTTTTATCGTGATGAAGTCATTGTAAATCAAGGTCGTGCGGTCGTCGCGGGCAAATCGCAATTTTTTAACTCGAAAATCGCCGCCGCCGATAACTTCAACCTGCGCGGGCGGCTGTGTCTCGTAATTCAGATGAATTTTCGCTAAATCTCGTCCAGCGCGGCTAAATTCCCAAAATCGCTCGCTCAAAATGATTCGCGGCAAACTTTTCTTCAACTCCGCACTAAATTTCTCCCGATAACTACGCAAATGTAAAAATCCATACACGTAATAGAAAATATCTTCCTTGCTCACGTCGCCAAAGCGTTTTCGCGCCTCTGACAAGATATAATCGCTGATTCCGTCCCGACGAGTCAAATTTTCTCCGAACAAACTGCCCTGCGCCGTTTCTTCGTAATAATACAAAGGAAAACATTGCCCATTGAATTGAAATTGAATGTCCGTAATTTTATCCGTTATCATGACGGAAAATTCTTTTGAACTTCCAACACCGCTTATACAGATTAAAATATTCTTTTCATTGCCTGCTGGAAAAATTTTGGGCATTTGGTAGCGTCGCTGAATCAAATATTGGTCGTAGTAAAGATTTTGCTTGCAGAACGGGCGATACATTGCCTCAACAACTTTTGCGGCGTCAAATTCGTATTTTATGCCGCGATTTTTATTTTGACGCGCTGAATCGTCCCAAGTTATCTTCGTCGGGTCAATTTCTGTCGTCGAATGCGTGTTGTAGTAGTCAATCGTCGTTTGAATGTTCTTTTCAAGCTCTGAACGCGAAAAATTATAATTCCAGGCGTCGTGACCCGATTTTAGCCCGTTTGAACGTGTCATGAAAAAAATTCGGTATAGCGAATTTTGTAAATCGTGCAACGGAATGAACGTTTCAAAGAGATTTCCGCGCTGATTTATCCAGTCCCCGCGTTCGTTGGGAATAATTTCTTTGAAGTCGTCGCGTAAGACGGTGTGCATTTCTCTGACAGCGTCGAGCTTTTGTTCTTTAGTCAAGTAGTCGCCGACTTGCGCGTAGAAAATTTTTGCCGTGCCCTCGTGCGGCTTTTTAACAAGAATGGTGACGGCAACGGGAGCGCGAGTTCCCTGCCCGAAAATACTTTGACGTTCCTTGCGTTGAAGTTCGCCCATTGTCCTTTTATTGCCGCGCAGATTATAAATATAAATCGCGCTGAATTCCTGTTCAAAACATTTACGCAAGCCGTCCATAGCCGCGCCGTCGAGCCATCCGGCATTGGTGACGAAACCGATAATGCCTTCCGTGATTCGGTCGCTCGCCCAGCGAAATGCCTTGATATAGCTGTCGTAGAGCGAATTTTTATTGGTGGCTTTGGTTTTTGCGGCGTAGGTGGCGGCGATTCGGCTTTCGAGTTTGCCGTAATATTGATTCTGATTGTTATCGTTGGCGGAGCGTTGCCCGACGGAATAAGGCGGGTTGCCGATAATAATTTCAATGCGAGTATCCTGCTGTTTCTTGACGCGCACGGAATTAATTTCGATAGGGTCGCGCGTTTCTTTAATAGTCATTTGCCCGCGAGCGTTTTCGTCCTGTTCGGCGGCTTGAAAGGTGTCGGTGAGGCAAATTCCCTCGAAAGGCTTGTAATCATCAATCTGCGCGGCGTCGTGGAAGGCATTTTCGATATTGACGGCGGCAATGTAATAGGCTAGCAGAACAAGTTCATTGGCGTGGAGTTCGCTTTGATATTTACGGAGCAAATCTTTAGTTTGAATCAAACCGCTTTGAATTAGGCGCGTGATGAAAGTCCCGGTGCCTGTGAAGGGGTCGAGGACGTGAATATTTTTATCGGAGAGCCGCCGCCCGAAATTTTTATAAAGCACGTCGTCGACACTGCGCAAAATAAAATCAACGACTTCAACGGGCGTGTAGACAATGCCGAGCTTTTCGACGGTTTTGGGCAAAGCAATCTTGAAAAATTTGTCGTAGAGTTCAATGATAATCTTCTGCTTGTCTTCGGCGGAATTGGCAATTTCGCAACGTTCACGGACTGATTTATAAAATTTTTGGAGCTGCGCGGAGTCTTCGGCGTCGTCTTTAGTGTCAAGGACGGCTAAAATCTTTTCAAGCGACTGCGAGACGGGATTATTCTTGACAAAGGAATAATCTTCAAAGAGAGCCTCAAAAACCGGACGCGCAATCAAATGATGAGCCAACATTTCAATAGCCGTGACGGTTGAGACGCTTGTATTTAAATTTTGTTGGAGGTTTTGAATAAAAATGTTGAATTCGCGTCTGACTTCCGAATCGTTGGCGACAAGGTCTTCAATGCGCTGAATATGGCGAGCGGCGATTTGCGCGATGTCTTTAGCCCACTGCTCCCAATAACGACGGTTGCCGACGCGCTCAACCATGCGAGCATAAAGAAAATCTTGCCACTTGCCGAAGTCGAGCGCGAGTTGAATAGAATCAGCGTCGCCGCCGATTGAAATATGCCCGCCTTCGAGATTGCCGCCGCCGATTTTACGTTTCAACTTAATTTCTTCGATAAAAATATCAATGCGTTTGTCGTGAGCGCGCAGGGCGTTCAAAACGTCCCAAATCACATTGTAAGTCGAACTTGCGGCGAGAACGTCTTCAGGATTCTTTTCGAGCGGCACGACGACGGGAATAATAATGTAGCCGTATTTTTTTCCGTTCGATTTACGCATGACGCGCCCGACGGCTTGCACAATTTCGACTTTAGATTTGCGAGAAGAGAGAAATAAAACGGCGTCGAGGCTCGGAACGTCCACGCCTTCCGATAAACAGCGCACGTTGGTTAAAATTCTGCAAGCGTTGCCGTCAGTCGGAGTATTTTTGAGCCAGAGCAGATTTTTATCGCGTTCGGAGCTTTTTTGCGTGCCGTCGACGTGCCTTGATTCGACGCGGAGGAGATTATTTTTATTTTCGGCGAGCGCGTTGAAAGTATTGGAGATAATTTTTGAGTCGGTGATTTTTGGGCAGAAGGCAACAGCGGTATGCATGGGCGCGGGGTCAGTCTTAGTCAATTCTTCGGAGATATTAATCATTTTTTTTGAAAGGGCGTTGATACAGCCGTTAATCTTCGCCTCGTCGTCTGCAGATTTTTTATCGGCGGAAATTTTTTCGTTGACGGTGAGGACGATAACTTTGTAGTCGGAAAGGAGATTTTTTTCCACAGCGTCGCCGAAATTCAATCTGTAGAACTCTTCGCCGTAAATTTCTTTATCGTCCATGCTCCAAACGGTGATGTCGTTGACGGCGGCTTTGGTTTTTGCTTCGGAGGTGTAAAGGCGCGGCGTGGCAGTCATATAGAGGCGTTTTTTGCCGCGAATGAAGTTTTGATTATGAACGGCGGTGAATTGCGTCGCCAAATCCTTTGAAGAGCCGGTTGTACGGTGCGCCTCGTCGCAAATTATCAAGTCAAAGGCAATCTGCGCGGCGGAAACTTTATCGAGCGATTGGTACGTCGAGAAAATCACGGTCATAGCGTCGTTAAAAGACTTTAAGCGGCACGAAATTTTATCTGGGTCGGTTGTGGCGGGCAAGGGGAGGTTGACGGAGCGAATTTCGTCATTATCTTTATTAGAAACGGTTTCATCGGAGCAAACGCAAATGTAATTGAAAGGATTTTCGGCGA
>CAMYWI010000027.1 GCA_947302675.1 uncultured Selenomonadales bacterium
GAATCGCCTCGTTATACTTTCCTGCCTTGTAGTGAGCAATGCCGAGATTGTTATACGCCTCCGCGCAGTTCGCCTTTATCACCGCGATGGCTTTATTGAAGTCACGAATCGCCTCGTCATAGTTTTCTTGCTTGAGGTGAGCTTTGCCGCGCTCGGTATAAACATTGGCGTCCTTTAAATATTTTTCGACCCTTTGATAAAAATCGCTGGGCAAGTTTTTTTTGCAGTCTTCGGAAAACTCCGGCTCGAGTTCGATAGCCCTTGCATAGTCCGAAATTGCCTCGTCATATCTTTTTAATTTGAAGTAAAGGTTGCCGCGCTCAAAATAAGCGGTGGCGTTTTTCGGATTAGCGTCAACGGCTCTGTCGTGCTTGCTGATAAGAACAAGCTCTTCAAACTTTTGATGAAACTCGCGCGGCAATTTTTCTTTGCAGTCCGCCGCAAGCTCCGGCTTGAATTTGATAGCTCTTGCATAATCTTGAATTGCCTCATCGTATTTGCCCAATCTGCAGGCAAGGTCACCGCAAAGCTTACACTCCACAGCATGATTCAGCTTTAAGCCGCGAGCATTATTTAAATCTTGATTAGCCAAGTCGTACTTTTTTAACTCACAATAAACAAGCCCGCGCTTGCAGTAGCCGACAGGACAAGACGTGTCCATTACGATAGCCTGCTCATACTCTTTAAGCGCGGCATCAAAAGCACGGTAGTGATAATGCCAGTCGCCTTTATCAATCTTTTTCTTGTAGCGGTCATCCATTTTAATACACGCCTCAAAATTTATTCCGCCAAAAGTTTTTCAAAGTCGTCTTCCGACAGAATGGTTACGCCGAGTTCTTGCGCCTTCGTGAGCTTGGAGCCGGGTTTGTCGCCGACGATTAAATAATTGGTCGCCTTCGTGACGCTACCCTTGACTAAGCCGCCGCGCTCCGTGATGAGTTTGCTTGCCTCGTCGCGCGTGAACTTCTCAAGCTTGCCCGTCAGCACGAAATTTTTCCCGGCGATTGTCGAACCGGCGTCGAAAATTTTTTTCTCCTCAGCCATTGTTAAGCCACTCTCCTTTAGTTCAGCCAGAATCTTAAGATTGTCCACGTCGTCGAAAAATTCTCTGATATGCCGCGCAGTCACTTCGCCAACGTCAGGGACAAGTTGAAGGTCGTCGAGCGTCGCCTTTGAAAGTTCCTCAAGCCCGCCGAAATGCTGAATCAAGTCACGAGCCGCCGCGCTCCCCACGCCAAAAATTCCTAAGCCCGTCAGAAGTTTCGCGGGCGAATTTTTTTTGCTCTCCTCAATCGCCGCCAAAACTTTGTCCGTAGCCTTCTCGCGCCCGAAGATTTTTTGGTCAATCAAAACTGCGCGGCTGTCCTTGAGCTTGTAAACGTCGGCAACATTTTTGATAAAGCCGTCGGCAATGAGCTTTGGAATAGCCGTTTCGCCCAAGCCTTTGATGTCCATTGCGTTGCGACCTGCGAAGTTCAGCAAGTGATTTTCGAGTTGCGCGGGGCAATTCGGATTGACGCAACGAAAATCGACGCTCTCGCGCTCTAAGTCGTGACCGCAAGCAGGACACGTGTTGGGGAATTTGTAAGGCGCGGCGTTTTCGGGACGCTTGGAAACTTCGACGCCGCTCACGCGCGGAATGATCTCGCCGCTCTTGTAGACGCGAATGGTATCGCCAATGCGCACGTCCAAATCCGCGATAAAATCTTGGTTGTGCAAAGTCGCGCGCTCAACTCGCGTGCCGTTCAAAGTCACCGCGTCGAAAACAGCCGTCGGAGTGATTCTGCCCGTGCGCCCGACGCTTAGTTCAATCTTGCGCAGAATAGTTTCGCGCTCATCGGGCGGATATTTATAGGCGACCGCCCAACGCGGAAATTTACTCGTCGCGCCGAGCTTTTCTCTGTCTGCGAAGGAATTAACTTTGACAACTGCGCCGTCAATGTCATAGTCGAGAGTCTCGCGCCGCGTGCCAATTTCCTCAATCGCCCGCCAAACTTCCTCGAACGTCTTGCAAACTTTGTACGCGCGAATAATCTTTATGTCGTTGCGAATCATGAAGTCGTAAGCTTGCGTGTGACTTTGAATTTCCGCGCCGTCAATCTTCTGCAGGTTAAAGACGAACATCGAAAGCCGCCGCTCCTTGACAATGCGACTGTCGAGTTGGCGAAGTGTACCAGCCGCGCAGTTTCTAGGATTGGCGAAAATCTTCAAGCCTAACTTTTCTTGCCGCTCATTGGTCGCCAGGAAATTTTTGTGCGTCATGTAAACTTCGCCGCGTATCTCAAAATATTTCGGCGCGTCGACAAGCTTTTGAACAACGTCACTAATGACCAATGCATTTTCCGTAACGTCCTCGCCTTGAGTGCCGTTGCCGCGCGTTATCGCCTGAATCAACTTCCCGTCCTCGTAGCGCAACGCCAAACTCAGACCGTCAATTTTCTCCTCGACGACGAATTCCGGCGAGCCGAGCTTTTCAATCGTGTCGTTGATAAAATCTTCCACGTCCTCGCGATTGAACACGTCCTGCAATGAGAGCATCGGTACATCATGCATAACGAGCTTGCCCGCCTCGCGCCGCGCATTTCCGCCGACCATTTGCGTTGGCGAAGTCGGCGTGATGAATTCGGGATACGCCGCCTCCAAATCTTTAAGCCGCTGCATGAGTTTATCGTACTCGTAATCGGAAATTTCCGGCGCGTCGAGCTCGTAATATTTTTTGTTGTGCCGCTTAATCTCCTTGCGAAGTTGAATCAACTCCGCCTTGACCTGCGCAATATCCACAAAATCATCTCCTTAAGCTTGATAAAAAAATAGCGCGGCGTCGAAATTCAACTGTCAATCTCGAAGTCGCTGCGAAGTTTAATCGCCTCTGCAATGTGCCGCGCAGAAATTAATTCTTTGCCGCCGTCCAAATCGGCAATCGTGCGCCCGACCTTGATAATCCTGTCGTAGGAACGCGCCGATAATTTTTTTGTCTCGAAGACTTCTTTTAACAAAGACTCCGCCTTCTCCTCCAACGTGCAAAGGTTTTGAATCAGCGCGTGCGTCATCTGCGCGTTGCAGAACAGGTGATACTTTTCTAGGCGTTGCGTTTGAATTTTCCGCGCCGCCGAAACTCGCTCGCGAATCGCGCTCGACAACTCGTTCCTGCGCTTGGAGCTTAAGTCGTCGTACTTGACGCGCGGCACTCGAATTTGAATATCGATTCGGTCAAGCAACGGTCCCGACAAGCGGCGCATGTACCGTTTAATTTCCATAGTCGAACAGCGGCAATAGTGGTCGTTATCGCCGCTCCAACCGCACGGGCACGGATTCATTGCGCAAATCAGAATCATACTTGAAGGAAAAGTCAGCGTCCCGCTCACGCGGCTGATTGTAATTTGTCTTTCTTCAAGCGGCTCGCGCAGAGCCTCAAGCGTCGATTTTTTGAACTCTGGCAACTCGTCAAGGAATAAAACTCCGTTGTGCGCGAGTGTGACTTGTCCAGGCGTGGGATTTGTGCCGCCGCCGATTATCGCCGCAGTCGAGGCGTCGTGATTCGGGTTTTGAAAAGGACGCTTGGTCATAAGCCCGCCGCCCTGCGGCAACTTCCCCGCTATGCTGTAAATCTTTGTGACTTCCAAAGCCTCTTCGCGAGTCATTTCGGGCAGGATTGAACTCATGCGTTTGGCGAGCATAGTTTTTCCGGAACCTGGCACGCCGACCATTAAGACGTTGTGACCGCCCGCCGCCGCGATTTCAAGAGCGCGTTTCGCCATGAATTGCCCTTGCACGTCCGCGAAGTCGTCCACGAGTTCCACGAAACCTTCTGGCTCTTCGACGGGTACGGGCTTTGCAGGTTCAAGTTCAATTTCGCCGTCGAGGAAGTCGACAAGCTCCATTAAATTTTTCGGCGCGTAAACTTCTACGCCGTCGACCAGCAATGCCTCGTTGATATTTTCCTGCGCGACGATTATTTTTTTGAAACCTTCCGCCCGCGCGGTTATCGCTATCGGCAAGACGCCCGCCACACTCCGCAAAAGCCCTTCCAACGACAGCTCCGCCACGAATAAAAATTCTTCGCAAATCGACGGGCGCAACCTTCCCTGCGCGGCAAGCAAGCCAATCGCTATCGGCAGGTCGAGTCCCGCACTTTCCTTCTTGACGCTTGCGGGCGCGAGATTGATTGTAATTTTTTCGGCACGCATTCTCAGCGACGAATTCTTTATCGCCGTGCGAACTCGCTCCTTTGATTCGCGGACGGCAGTCGAGGGCAAGCCGACTATGTCGAAGGCGGGCATACCGTTCGCGCTGTCGACTTCGACCGAAATTATCAGCCCGTCAACGCCCTGCGTCGCCGCCCCAAATGTTCTCGCATACAAAATTTACACTCCTTTAAGTATCGCTCCTGTGCGGGAGCCACTCCACTTGAATTTTAATCTCCGCGTCGGCTTTAACGTCAAACGTGTAAACGTAAGGCTTATCGTGCCAAGCGGGCGTCAGCGTATCGAAGACGACATTTTCATTGATGGCGAAATTGGTATAGTCAATCCAGTAAGGGATGCGTTTCTCTTTCGGTTTATGAATGTCCAAACCCCTAAGTTTCAAAGTGATTTGTCCGTCAACGGTTGATTTGGCGACGATTGTAATATTGCCAGTATAAGTTTGAATTTGATAGCCAACGCCACCCTTCTGTAACCAACCAGGTTTCCAAACAGTTGCTCTCTTGTCTGAAACGTTGACCATTTGAAAGTCGCCTTCCGTCGTCTCAAGTTTAATGTCTATTCGAGCGGTAAAATAGACTTTGAACTTGCTAACTACCTCCGCATCGCATTTATAAGACTTTTGCAAATCGTTTATGTAAGTGCAAAGCGCGGAAACCAAAACATCATGTTCGCCGAGACGCGCTCCATACTCCTGCTTTATCGCCTCGTAAACCGTCGCCGAATCGAGTTGCTCGCTTGCCTTGAGAACTCCACCAAACTCTTTAGCGACAAGAGCTTTCAGGCACCCATAAAGATATTGGGGATTTTCATTCATAAATTCATGTTTATTTACGAGATTGTTTAGACTTTTTAAGCCGACAATGACCGGATTGAGCCAAAAATTTACAGCTTCAGTCAGCGTCTTTTTTCTTCTTATGGTAGAATTTTTACTACGACGGTAAACATAAATTGGATTGAGGATACGCAAAATCCTTTTGGCATGAACAAATACGCCTAAATTTCTAATGACATCTTGATCTGGTTTTGTATCTGGAAAAAACAATTCGTTTTCAATCAAAAAATCTCTTTGAGCAGATACCCGCCAAGTGGCTCTCCCATATCTTCCTATCAGGATATTGTCGATACGCTTGGTTAGGTTTTCGTCCAGAATGTTTTTTTGACTGTCTCGATAGATTGAAAGCTTTTGAATTTCTTTGGTCAAACCGTCGTCACTCATTTTATAATTTATGGGATAAAAAATTACATCAGCGTCATATTTTTTTGCCAAAGGATATGATTCTTCAAGCGCGGTTGGCGTGTACATGTCGTCGGCGTCGAGGCAGTAAATATATTCACCGCGCGAAAGCATCAATCCTTTGTTACGCGAGGCACCAGGTCCAGAATTTTTCTCGTTAGAATAAAATTTGAGCCGCCCACCGAATTTTTCGCGATAACTTTCGACAATCGCCGCGCTGTTATCCGTCGAGCAGTCGTCAATGACGATAACTTCAAAATTAGTGAACGTCTGAGCTAAGAGACTGTCCAAGCATTCGCTGACGTACTTTTCCGCATTGTACACGGGAATAATGACCGAGACGGCAGGCGAGGTTGACTGGGGGGGGGGAGATGAAATTTGTTGCTCTTCATAATTGTCCGCCATTAAATCAATCCTCCTTATAAATCTTGAGCGACTTCAAAGGCGTTTTCGATATGGTTGATTTCTTCGACGCGCTCGCCATAAAAATAAACTTCAACAACGTCAAAGCGGCAAGCGCACTCGCAAAATTTCTCGTCCTGCAGAAAGACGCCCGCCGCCTCGATAATCTTTTTCTGCTTGCGAAGGGTGACCGCCTCGACTGGCAAGCCGTGACGAATCGACGAACGCGCTTTGACCTCGACGAAAATTATCACGTTGTCTATCTGCGCGATTATGTCAATCTCCGCCGACCGAATCCGAAAATTCCGCGCGACGATTTTATAACCCTTGTCTTCAAGAAATTTCGTCGCGCAGTCTTCGCCGAAGTCGCCAAGAGTTTTGTTGCTCACAACTCGACGACGACCTCTTTAAGCGGACGACGTTCCTCGTGACGATTTGAAGGTTTCGCGCCCTCCGCAGGGTAGCCAATCGGGAAAACTGCGATAAGTTCATGCTCCTGCATTTCTGGGAAAAGCTGTTGAAGTTTCGGCGCGTCGAAGTAGCCAACCCAAGTCGTGCCGAGTCCCTCGTCCTGTACCGCCAACATCAAATGAGTTGCGACAATCGCCGCGTCAATCTCCGAGAAATTTTTGTTGTCGAACGGGCGGTCAAATGCGCCGTCCTTCTTCGCGCCAATGACAAATGCCAACGCCGCGCCGAAAGTGTAATTGGTCGTCTGCTTGAGTTTGTCGAGGGCTTCGGGCGATTTGATTGCCCAGATTGTGTAACGCTGAAGATTTTTCGCCGTCGGTGCCGCAACCGCCGCTTGCAAAATGCGTTCGATTTTCTCCGGCTCAATCGCCGCCGCCGTCAACTTCCTGCACGAATAACGCGCCTTTGCCAATTCCAAGAAACTCATAAATATTTCCCTCCAAAATTTATTTAACATACTCGCCGCGAATGTCTTCAGTCGGCGGAGCAATGGGATAGTCGCCGCTGAAACAAGCCTTGCAAATCGGACGCCCGCCCGCCATTTCGTCAAGACAACCAATCGGCAAGTAGCCGAGCGAATCCGCGCCCAGAATTTTGCAAATCTCCTCGACGCTCCGATTGTGCGCAATGAGCATGTCGCGGTTTGGAATGTCAATGCCAAAGTAGCACGGGTGACAAAACGGCGGACTCGAAACGCGCATGTGAACTTCCGCCGCGCCCGCCTCCTTGAGCATGGTGACAATTTTATTGCTCGTGGTGCCGCGAACAATCGAGTCGTCAATCATGACAATGCGCTTGCCGCGAACAACGTCGCGCAAAACGTTGAGCTTGACCTTGACGCTCCGCTTGCGGCTCGCCTGTTGCGGCTTGATAAAAGTCCTGCCGACGTAAGTATTTTTTGTAAAGGCAATGCCGTAGGGAATGCCCGACTCCATAGAGTAGCCAACCGCCGCCATGTTGCCCGATTCGGGGACACCGACGACCAAATCAGCCTCGACGGGGTGAACTCGCGCCAAAAGTTTTCCGGCGATAATCCGCGACTGCGTAACGCTCATGCCGTCAAAAGTCGTGTCGGGGCGGCAAAAGTAAATGTACTCGAAGACACACCGCGCAGTTTTTTCTTTGGGCAGGGCAAGTTCCATGTTGGATTCGATTCTGCCGTTCTGAAAAATCGTGACGACTTCGCCCGGCTCCACGTCGCGAATAAATTCCGCGTCGATAGTCTCAAGTGCGCAGGTCTCCGAAGTTATAATGTAAGCGTTGCCGAGCTTGCCGATAACGAGCGGACGAAAGCCCCACGGGTCGCGAGCACCGATTAACTTTTGCGGACTGGCGATAACTAACGAGTAGGAGCCTTGAACTTTTTTTAAAGCGCGAACCGTCGCCTCTTGAACCGAACGGGATTTGACGCGCTCGCGGGCAATGTGGTAGGCAATGACTTCGGTATCAATGGTCGTCTGGAAAATCGCGCCGCCCGCCGCAAGTTCGCGACGGAGTTTTGGAGCGTTGACCAAATTTCCGTTGTGAGCAAGCATGAGCGTCCCTTTGATGTAGGCGAGGACGAGCGGCTGAGAATTTTCTGGAGTGGATGCGCCCGCCGTCGAGTAGCGCACGTGCCCGACGCCCAAATTGCCGTCGAGCGTGGCGATATTTTCCGCGTTGAAAACTTCATTGACGCGCCCCAAATCTTTACGGCAAAAAACTTTGTCGCGCCTAGTCGCCGTGTCCGTAACTGCAATGCCCGCGCTCTCCTGCCCGCGATGTTGCAAAGCATAAAGTCCATAATAAATCGTCGTAGCCACGTCGCCGCCGTCAAGGTCGTACATGCCAAACACGCCGCACGCTTCACCTGCTGAAGTCATTCCGAAATCCAATGCCGCCACCCCTTTTTTGCTGAAAAAATCTGCGCCACAATTATATTCAAGCGATTTGGCTTTGTCAAAATTTATCAGAACAGAATCAAGCCGACGGCAATCAGCGTCAAGACCGCCGCCTCCGTGAAGTTTAAAATCTGCCCGATATTTTTCTTGCGCAAGATTAACTTCCGCACGCGCCCCGCGAACAGCGCGATTATCGAGAAAATTATCAGAGCCTGCGCGGCGAACACCACGCCTAAAAATAAAATCTGTAAGCTTGAGCCGTCGCTCGCCAAGTCAACGAACTGCGGCAGGAACGCCAGGAAGAACAACAAAACTTTTGGATTGAGGACATTCATCAACACGCCGCGCTTGTAAAGCTCCAACGGCTTTCTAGTTCCTCGTTCCTTGTTCCTAATTCCTAATTGCTTGCCCGCCCGCGCAGATTTGAACGCCCCGAACGCCAAGAATAAAAGATACGCCGCGCCGAAAATTTTCAAAAGGAGCATTGCCAATTCTGATGAGCTTATGAACGCCGCCACGCCCACCATTACAAGCGTCGTGTGAAAAATTATTCCGCTCACGAGTCCGCACGCTAAAATTATTCCGCTCTTCGCGCCGTCCGCCAAACTCTTTGTCAGCAAATACAAGATGTCTGGACCCGGCGCAAGCGTCAGCAGGATTGATGCCGTCAAAAAATATATGAACGTCATTTCGCTCAAGTCAAACACCTCCGAGATTTTTTTTCAGCTGTTGTAGCCTAGCTCTTTAGCTTTATCAAAGTCAGCTTGCGCCTTCGCCTCGTCTCCGAGTGCCTGATAACATTTTCCGCGATGATTGTATGTCACGTTATAATTCGGATTAAGCTCGATTGCCTTGTCAAAATCTTGCAATGCCTTGTCGTACTCGCCCGAATAATAATAATCCAAGCCGCGATGAATATACGAATCCTCCGAAGTAGGCTTAATCCTTATGGCGTTATTGTGGTCGTCATGCTTAAAGTGGCGATAAATATTTCCGCGATTGTTATACGCATTAAAGCAAGCAGGGTGCAACTGAATCGACATGCCGAAATCCTCAATCGCCTGCTCGTATTGCTCCAAGCCCATTAAAGCCAACGCGCGATTGTTATAAGAAAAATTATAAGTCGGATTGAGCCTGATAGCTTCGTTACAAAGTCGAATCGTGCCCTTGTAGTCGCCCTTGTTATAAAGTTTCAACGCCTCGTGCAACTTCTGATGCGAGAGGAAAACTTTATCGGTTTCGGAAAATTTTTTGGCGAGTAATTCTTTGTCGTCGGGATTATCGGCGGATTGGCTCTTGAGTTCGGCG
>CAMYWI010000028.1 GCA_947302675.1 uncultured Selenomonadales bacterium
GCCAACCCCACCAATGGCGCGGGTGTATTTTTCTATCACGTCGACAATATCATCTTTGGGCGTCAAAATTCTTGTTGTTATAGGTATAATTTCCACAGACATTTAAAAACCCTCCATTATGTATAAACGCGGTGAGAAATTTAAAGCTGTCGTAATGTCAAACGCGACAACTGTTCCCCCGCTTTTAAAGCGGGTCACTCCTTGACAAGTTTAACGCCGACGAGTTTTGAAAGTTCTTCGGCAGTCAAAATCACACGCGCAATCGACCAACGCATTTGAGACCGCCCCACTTGTCGATAAAGAAACTCGACGGGGAAATCGACCATGTGCGCCGCCGCCTCTTCAAGCGAAAGATTTTTCCGCGCAGTCAGCGTAACTTTCGCCACGAGGTTTGCGCTTTGCTGATGTTCTATAACCAACGCCTCGAAGTAATCATCTTCGCGCGGGACGCCTTCGCGCTCAGCCTTGCCGCGCACGTCAAAGCCGTCGTACTGCTCAAAAGGTAGTAGCGGATGACAAATCGCGTCGACAATCATTGCGGACTGCGTACCCTCGTTGCGGAATTCTATCGTCGTCGAGAGCGTCACGGATTTTTCGTCGCGGCGTTCGATTTTAAACGGCGTGCGGCTTTCGAGCTTGGGCACAAGTTTTTCTTGCCGCCCGCGCAGATAAAGCCACGTTACCAAAACCACCGCCAACACCGCGACAATCAATCCTGCCAATATCGTAACCAAGTTTTTTCAACCCCTCAATAAAAGTTTAATCAATCGTGAAATTCTACACGAAATTTATCTGCAAGTCAAAAGTGTTTTGCTTGACGGTTAGCGATTTACCGAATAAAATGTTTTTAACATGGAAAGGAGCGATTGTATGAATTTAAAAATCGGCGAAGAACTCAGCGGCTTTCGTCTGAAAAATATTTCGGAGGTCGCGGAACTCGGCGCGAAGACTTACGAGTTTGAACACGTCAAGACCGGCGCGAAACTTTTCTACGTCGCGGCGGACGACGACAACAAAGTTTTCTATATCGGCTTTCGCACGCCGCCCAAAGATGATACGGGCGTCGCGCATATCGTGGAGCACTCGGTTTTGTGCGGCTCGAAAAAATATCCGCTCAAGGAGCCGTTCGTGGAGCTTGTCAAAGGTTCGCTGAACACTTTCCTGAACGCGATGACTTATCCCGACAAGACCGTTTACCCCGTCGCCAGTCGCAACGCCAAAGATTTTCGCAACCTGCAGGACGTTTACCTTGACGCCGTGTTTAATCCGTCAATGCTCACCACGCCCGAAATTTTGATGCAGGAAGGTTGGCACTATGAAGTTGAAAATTCCGACGCGCCCTTGACTTACAGCGGCGTCGTTTATAACGAGATGAAAGGCGCGTTGTCTTCTCCCGACGATATTTTGAACTATAAACTTCAACAGGCGACCTTCCCGCAAAATTGTTACGGCTATCAATCGGGAGGCGACCCTGAGGCTATTCCGCAACTCACGCAGGAAAATTTTATCGCCTTTCACCAAAAGTTTTATCACCCGTCGAACAGCTACATTTATCTTTATGGCGACGTGGACATTGCCGAGCAACTTGAATATCTCGACCGCGAATATCTTTCCGCGTTCGATAAGATTGAAGTTGATTCGGAAATTTCTTTGCAACCCGCGTTCGCCGAGATTAAGCGCGTCGACGAAGTTTATCCGATTGGCGAAGATGACTCCGCCGCCGAAAAAACTTTCCTTGCGCTGAATTTTGTCGTTGGTAAAGTTGAAGACACGCTGACTAATTTAGGCTTGGGGATTTTAAGTCACGCGCTGTTTAGCAGTCCCGCCGCGCCCGTTCGCAAGGCTCTGATTGATTCGGGCTTGGGCAAAGATGTTGACGTGGGGCTTGAAGACGATTTGCGCCAGCCGACTTTTACAATCACGCTCAACGGCTCGGAAAAAGCTCGCGTCGAGAAATTTTATTCCTTAGTCAACGACGAACTCAAAAAGCTTGTCGACGGCGGCATTGATAAAACTTTGTTGCAGGCGTCGATAAATTTAATGGAGTTCAGACTTCGCGAGGCTGATTTCGGATTCGCGCCAAAGGGTTTGATTTACGGCTTGCGTCTTTTGAAGACGTGGCTTTACGGCGGCGACCCGACGGCTTACTTGCGCTACGAAGAAGATTTGGCGACGATTAAGCGCGGGCTTGACGAGAATTATTTTGAAAACCTCGTGCAGAAATATTTCCTCGACAATCCGCACAAGGTTTTGATGACGCTCGCGCCCGATAAGAATTTTGCAAAAGCTCGCGACGCCGCGCAAGCTCAAAAGCTCGCCGCGATTAAAGACGACTTGTCGCCCGCGCAGATTCAAGAGATTATCGATACGACCGCGAAGTTAAAGCTCCGCCAGCCGACTTTTACAATCACGCTCAACGGCTCGGAAAAAGCTCGCGTCGAGAAATTTTATTCCTTAGTCAACGACGAACTCAAAAAGCTTGTCGACGGCGGCATTGATAAAACTTTGTTGCAGGCGTCGATAAATTTAATGGAGTTCAGACTTCGCGAGGCTGATTTCGGATTCGCGCCAAAGGGTTTGATTTACGGCTTGCGTCTTTTGAAGACGTGGCTTTACGGCGGCGACCCGACGGCTTACTTGCGCTACGAAGAAGATTTGGCGACGATTAAGCGCGGGCTTGACGAGAATTATTTTGAAAACCTCGTGCAGAAATATTTCCTCGACAATCCGCACAAGGTTTTGATGACGCTCGCGCCCGATAAGAATTTTGCAAAAGCTCGCGACGCCGCGCAAGCTCAAAAGCTCGCCGCGATTAAAGACGACTTGTCGCCCGCGCAGATTCAAGAGATTATCGATACGACCGCGAAGTTAAAGCTCCGCCAGCAAGCTCCCGACTCGCCCGAAGCCTTGAAGACAATCCCGATTTTAAAGCGCGAGGATTTGAAAAAAGAGCCGGAGAACTTGCCGTTGCAGTTCCGCGACATCGACGGCACGAGGATTCTTTTCAGCAACCTCGACACGCACGGCATAATCTACTTGACTTTCTACTTCGACGCTGAAAAAGTTCCGCAGGATAAAATTTTCCACGCTTACCTTCTCGCCGAACTTTTGGGCAACATCGACACCAAGCGGCATTCCTATGAAGACCTTGCGATTTTAACGAACTTGAATATCGGCGGCTTTGGCACAAACCTCCGCGCGGATACGGAAAAAGATTTGCCGAACTCCTTCGCGCCGCGCATGAAAGTTTTCGTCAAGGCTCTTGAGTCAAAGCTCGGCGAGATGACTGATATCCTCACCGAAATTTTCAACGAGACCACGTTTATAAACAAGAAACGCCTGCGCGAGATTGTCGAACAGGAGCAACTCGCCTTTGAAGTCAACCTGCAAAACATGGCGTTGCAAATTGTTTCCGCGCAACTCGCCGCCTATCAATGCAAAGCCGGTGCTTACAACGCCGCCGCCTATCTGCCGTATAATAAATTTCTCAAGGACTTGCTGGAAAATTTTGATGACAAGTTCGATGACTTGGTTGATGAGCTGTACGACGTGCTTGAGCGGCTGATTAATCGCAACGGCTTGATTATCAGCGTGACCGCCAACGACGCGCTTTATAAAAAGTTCCGTCCGCATTTGCATGAACTGCTTAAAAATTTGCGGCGCGACGAGTTTAAGCGCGAACATTACGTTTTCCCGCGCAAGCCGAAGAACGAGGGCATTTACTCACAAAGCCGCGTTCAGTTTGTCGGCAAGGGCGCGAATTTCATTGAGCTTGGCTACGAGTACAACGGCTCCATGAGCATTTTGGAAACGATTCTGCGCTATGAATATCTCTGGACGAAAATCCGCGTGCAGGGCGGCGCGTATGGAGCCTTCGCGAGTTTCGGGCGCAACGGCGCGTTAATCTTCAGCTCCTACCGCGACCCCAACTTGAAAAAAACGCTTGAGACTTTCGACGGCACGGCGGACTTCCTTAAAAACTTCAATGTCAGCGAACGCGAGATGGACAAGTACATTATCGGCACGCTGAGCAAAATCGACAAGCCGTTGACGCCTTCGCTTAAAGGGCAAATCGCCGCCGATTTGAGCCTGCGCAATGTCACTTACGCCGACCGCCAAAAATCTCGCAATGAAATTCTCGCCGCGCGGCAGGAAGATATTCGCGCTTTGTCAAAACTTATCGGCGACTGCATGAGTCAAAATTATCTGTGCGTCTTCGGCAACGAGACGATTATCAAGGAGAACGCGCAAATTTTCGGCGAGATTAAATCGGCAACGGATTGACGGAGCAAGGCAATGGATGTAGAAAGTCTCGGAGGGCTGTACGGCGCAGTCTCGAACTTCAGCGCGACGGGTGCTCCAATCGGCAAGCTGTTCGCACTTTACGGCGCAGGTTTCAGTTTCGGCAAAAATATTATCAGGGTCATGCGCGGCAAAAACAGTTGGGCTGTCACGATTGCCGACGTGATTCGCGACACGATAATTGCGTTTCTAATCGGGAGCATGATTGGTGGAATGGGCGGCGAAAGCGTTTCCGAATCGCTCGATTCGCTGAAAGCGACGTTTTCAAAAGCGTTCGGCACAACCGTAGACCCCGCAAGCCTAATCAGCGGCTTGTTATATTCAATGGGGATAAGTTTCGGCGCGGTGGAAATATTTACCTTGACGGCTCCGCCGATAATTTTTGGAGTATTGGCGGGAATGATTTTCGGATTCTTTTTCAGTTGACAGGAGGGCTTTGAATGAAAAAATTACCATTTAAGGGCGCGTGTGTAGCGATTATCACGCCGTTTGACGAGACGGGAATAAACTTCGGCGAACTCGGTCGCATGATTGACGCGCAGATTGCCAATCACACGGACGCGATTTGTATCACGGGCACGACGGGCGAAACTGCCACGCTCAACGACGAGGAGCATAAAGCCGCGATTAAATTTACGGTCGAGCACGTCAAAGGGCGCATACCGGTTATTGCGGGCACGGGTTCAAACGATACCGCCTATGCAATTCAGATGTCGCAGTACGCGGAGAAAGTTGGAGCCGACGCTGTCCTTTTGGTCACGCCTTACTACAACAAGTGCACGCAAAACGGGCTTGTTGCGCATTATCTCAAAATCGCCGACAGTATCAATCTGCCCGTGATTCTCTACAACGTGCCGGGTCGGACGGGCGTCGACATTAAGCCAGAATCCTACGCCAAACTTTGCAAACACCCGCGCATTGTCGCGACCAAAGAGGCGAACGGCGATTTGACTTCGATTCTTCGGACGCGCAAGCTTTGCGGCGACGAGCTTGCTGTTTATTCGGGCAACGACGACCAAACGGTTCCGATTCTCTCGCTCGGCGGTAGCGGAGTTATTTCCGTTCTGTCGAACGTCGCGCCTTACGATACGCACATGATTTGCCAACATTATTTCGACGGCAACATTGCGGAGGCGTCGCGTATGCAAATCGATTACTGCGACTTAATCGACGCGCTGTTCTGTGAAGTCAATCCGATTCCCGTCAAAACGGCAATGGGGCTGTTGGGTTGGAAAGTCGGCAAGTTGCGTATGCCGCTCAGCGAAATTGAACCCGCGCATCTCGAACAGGTCAAAGCCGCGCTCAAAGCTCACAACCTCTTAAAGGAGTGACGGTTATGCGCTTGAAGAAGGGCGAAAAACTTCAGCAACGTTACGAAAACGACATGCGAAAAATTATTCCTTACGGCATTCAGACCGACGAGCAGGGCACATACCTTGTCACGCTCGACGAAACTAACGGGCTGTCGAAGGCGTATTTTGCCGACAAGACGGGCGCACGAGTGAGGATTTGCACGACGACTTTTCACCGTTGGCTTGAGGAGGGCAAAGCGGTTGAAGTTTCGGATAAAGAATTGCCGCGCCGCAACAAGAAAAAGCCTTATATTTATGGAAAAGGAGATCGTTACTTATGAAAAAATTTTTCGCCGCGCTGATGATGTCGGCGATAATTTTGAGTTCGTCGGCGGCACTGGCGGCTTACGAGGAAAATATTGAGGAAGACGCCGACCTCACGACGATAAAGACAATGGCGATTGCCATGCCGAACTACTACAAAATGGAGGACGCCGAGCCGACGATTGAGGAGCTGACTAAATCGATTTACGCGGTCGGCAGAGACACTTCCTCGCACGATGTCATTTCCTACGAAGAAATTGCCGGCAACATTCGCCGCGATACCGGCGTCGACATTTACGCGATTGACCCCGTCGAGGCGGAGAAAATTTTCAACGCCAACATTGGCAAGTACGTTGATACCTACATGATTGCGACCGTCGCCAACAATTCGGGCAAGCCCTGGCTTTTCTTCTACGTTTACAACGCCGCCGACTCCAAACTTCTCTACACTTACAGCTTGCAGTCGAATTCTATCGGCAAGAACGCTAAGGACTACAACAAGGCGGCAGAGAGTTTTTACAAGCAATTCGACCAGACTTCCGAGAAAAATTTGAGCAAGGAAGATAAAAAGAACGCTGAGGCTAAGCGCGAGGCGAAGGCTCAAAAGCGCAAGATTAAAAAGATAACTTACAAAACCGGTCACTCGAAAGCCGACTTGGTCAAGAAAAAATAATTTTTTAGCACACAAAAGACCCGCGAAGATTTTCCTCGCGGGTCTTTTTTAGGATAAATTCTCGCCGACAAAACTTCCGCGCAGATTTACTGCTTTTTAAGTGTGGAGCCGCTGATTTTGTATATGTCGCTGTTGATGTGGAAGGTTGAGGTTGTAAAATCTTTCAAAGTTACGGAACCGCCGCTTAAATTTAATGTAAGCGTACCTTCCGATTTGTTATAAGACGCCATACTCGTTTTGAAAATTATATTGTCGAATGTGAGCGTGTCTTTGCTGTCGAAACCGAAAATTACATCTTTGCCATCGCCTTTTGAATAGAAAAATTTATCTGCGCCGGCATCGCCCCAAAGTGAATCGTTGCCAGTTCCGCCCCAAAGTGAATCGTTGCCAGTTCCGCCTTTTATACAGTCATTGTCTGCGCCACCGTACAATTTATCGTTTCCTGCCTCTCCGTAAAGTTTATCATTACCGGTGCCGCCCGACAAAGTGTCGTCGCCGTCACCGTCGTTTAAAGTATCATTATCCCACTCGCCTAATAATTTATCGTTATCTTCGCCGCCGAGTATCGAACATTTATCGCCGCTGTTTTCAATGTTGTCGTTACCTTTGCCGCCGTTAATTAGTACATAGTTATAACAATTATTCCAAATTTCATC
This sequence comes from uncultured Selenomonadales bacterium, assembly GCA_947302675.1. Next base: position 7,248 of record CAMYWI010000028.1, read on the forward strand.
GTTACCATTGCCACCATTTACTGTAATATTTTCCTTGTGGATGTCAATGTGCATACTCCCATCATCATAAAAACTAAAAAAAAAACTCTATGACAAAGTACAAACTTAATGTAAATAGATTTTATCAATGATTTCAATGATTGTAAATTAAAAATCGCTTTGAAGACGAAAAAATTTTTTTGAACTGGTCTTGAAAGCAAATTTTGAGCTGTGAAACTGATTTTAGACGCTTGAAACTGGATTCGAGGCTTGAAACCTGTTTTGAGGAGTGAAAATCAAAATTTTTGGTCTGCAACTTGCTCGAAAAGGTTTTTGCAATGTATTTCAACTTGGCGGAAGGGAAAATAGCATTTTTATCCGTGTAAACCGTTTGCAAACAAAAAAACCCCGATTCAGGGGCGGTTTGGAAGAGCAAAATACAAAATTCAGAATAACGAATTTTGCGATTGGGCAACAAAAAACCTCGACGCTTTGTCGAGGCTGAAAAAAATCTTATTTGAGGAACGGGAATTTCTTGGTTAAGTCTTCGGGAATATCTTTAATGTGCGGGTGCGGCAAGCCGAAATCGAGCTTGTAATACTCCAGCGAGTCGATTTTAAGCTGTTCATCTTCGGGCAGGAAAATAACTTTCTGCGAAGTGCGCTTGGGATAAATTCTTGCCGAGAGAACTTCCGCGCCGTCGTTGATAAAGACTTCAATGCTTGAGCGGTCAATAAAAATGTGGAGCTTGAGCTTTTCGCACGGCTCAATTTGAAGTTCGCGAACAGACTGGAAATTAATCGGAACGCCGGAGTTGGTGCGGTCAAGCTTGAACGTGCCGTTCGCATTGTAAGACAAAACGGTTTGCTCAATGTCGGAGGCACGCAAGGCAATTGAAAACTTCTTGGACTGCGCGGCGTCAATGTTCAAGATAAGTTCGTAAGCCTCGCCCGCCACGCCGTCAAAGGTCGTCGCCTCGTCAATCACAACGTTTCCGAGAGTTATCGGTTTCCACTTGCGGAGCTTTTCGAGTTCCTTGACGGGCGTCGAAATGATTTTGCCGTCTTTGATATGAAGTTCACGCGGAATAGTCATCATGCCTGCCCAACCGTCGGCTTTCTCGTGCATGTCGACATTCCACATGTCCATCCAACCAATGATAATCGCTCTGCCGTCGGGTGTCTGCAAAACTTGCGGCGCGTAGAAGTCAAAGCCCCTGTCCAGATATTGGAAGTCGCCGTGATCAAAAATGCACGTCCTGTAGTTGAGCTTGCCGATAAGGACGCCAGAAGCTTTTTCATGATAAAACTTGCCGTCTTCCGTGTTTATGTCCATTGGCGAGAAAACCAGCACGTCTTGTCCGTCGACTTCTGCGAAGTTCGGGCACTCCCACATGTCGCCCAAATCGCCTTCGCTCCGCGCAGATATTGCTTTAAACTGCCAATGAAGTAAATCTCGCGCCTCGAACAAGAGAATTTGCCCGTGAGCCATGTCAGGAGTCCGCGCACCGAGCACCACATAATACTTGCCGCCGTGTTTCCAAACCTTCGGGTCGCGAACGTCATTCATATAGGTATCTTTGTCGTAAACGTCCTCGATAACGGGATTGGTTTCCGACTTTTCAAAGTGAATGCCGTCTTCCGAATAAGCCAAGCACTGCGTCTCGATATAGTCAAAAAAGACAGCCTCGCGCTCCTCCGGCGTGGCGGTCATGTGCGCCGTGTACAGGAGATAAAGCTAGCCATTTTTCTCGATAGCCGAGCCGCTGAAACAACCGCCGCCCGCCTCGTAGGGCATGTCGGGCTTGAGGGCAATGGGCAAATGTTTCCAATAAGCCAAGTCATCGCTGACGACGTGCCCCCAATGCATCGGACCCCATTCCGGCGCGTAGGGATAATGCTGATAGAAAAAGTGATACTGCCCTTTGTAAAACGAAAAGCCGTTGGGATCATTAACCCAACCGAACGGCGCGGCAATGTGATAGCGCGGATACCAACGGGCGTCGGTAATCTGCGAAAAAGTTTTGAACTCTTCAATTTGTTCTGACATAAAATCACTCCTTTGTAGGGACTAGTTCCTTAAATAAAGCCATTATGCTTGAGTTGCCGATAAACCGAGTACGCCGCGAGCGGAAAGCCAAGAATAATCCCCACGAGCCGCCCTTTGCCGCCAAGTTGAAAATAATCGTCGACAAGCCCGCCTACGTACAGGCAAATAAAAATCACGGCGGCGATATAAATCCCAACGCCTGAGAGAATCGCCGCC
>CAMYWI010000029.1 GCA_947302675.1 uncultured Selenomonadales bacterium
TGTGTAAGAATGTAAGATTGTAAGGTTGTAAGGTTTTGCTGAAAAGAATTTTAACTTGTTTCACGTTGCTGATTGTCATGGCGATTGCGGGAACGGCGTCGGCGGCAAAGTCAGCTGAACTCGCGGGGATAAAAGCCTTCGACCTCGACAACGAAACCGTGCGCATTGAAATTTCCTACAACGGCGGCAAACTCGACTTGAATGATATCGTGACTGAGCTACAGTCGGGAGTTTTGCACGTCGAATTAGAAAATACTTTGCCAGGAAGGATTAGCCGCGTCTCCGGCACGCAGATTGATTCGGGCGCACGCGAGTTCGTCGAGAAAATTATCACCAACGAAACTATGGCGCAACATACCAGCATACAAATTCATTTCCGTTCGGAAGTTGAAAGCGACGTAAAAGTTTCACTTGAACCGGCTGTTCGTTCCGAGAAGAAACCCGCCCGCATTATCCTCGACGTGAAAAAATATTTCGCGCCGCAAGACGAATGGGTTTGGAACGACGCAAAGCCGACTAATCCTTACGGAAAAATTATCGTGCTTGATCCAGGTCACGGCGGCTCCGACGCGGGCGCAATCGGTCCGACGGGCGTCACGGAAAAATCTGTCTCGTTGGCAGTTTCGCTCAAGGCGCAAAATCTTTTGACCGCTAACGGTTATGAAGTTATAATGACGCGGACAACTGATGTTGACGTTGCCGCGCCGGGCGTCCCCGACTCAACCGAACTTCAAGCGCGTGTCGACAAGGCTCCGCCCAATGCCGCGCTCTTTATCAGCGTTCACTGCAACGCCTTTTCTAACGGCTCAGCTAACGGCGTCGAAACTTATCACGCGCCGACCGCCGTCAAAGGTGCTCGCCTTGCAAGACTTCTCAACGAGGAACTTCTTAAACTCGGCGGTCTCAACAATCGCGGCGTCAAGGCGGCTAGATTTTACGTCATGACCCATTCGCAATGCCCCGCCTCTCTTATCGAACTTGGCTTTATCACCAATCCGCGCGAAGAAAAATTATTGGCAAGCAATGACTATCAGCAGAAACTTGCGCAGGCAATCACCAATGCCGTCAACCGCTACTTTCAAGGAGGAAATGATTAACCGTGAAGAAATTTTTAGTACCGGCAATGCTCGCGCTACTTCTGTTTACGGCGGGTTGCGATAACCAAGAAACTCCACCCGCGCCGCCGCCCGAAAAACCCGCGCAGACAAAAACCGACGTCAAGCCCGAAGTCAAACCCGAATCAAAGCCCGAAGTCACAAAGCCTACGCCGGAGCCGGAAAAACCTGCGCCCGCGCCGGAGAAAAAAACTGTCGTTGAAAATCCGTCGGCTAAATCAATGAACGTCAAAGTTTATTATCCCGACGATTCGGGCATGAGACTCGTTGAGGTCGAACGCGAGATTATCATTGACGATTCGACCGACAAATATACCGCCGCCGTTGAAACGTTGCTCACGGAGCCGAGCGAAAAAAATTTGACGAAAATTTTCCCGAACAACGCGGCGATAAGGAGCGTTAAAGTCGCTGACGGCTTGGCGATTGTCGACTTGGACGGAGGCTTTTTGAAAAACTTCGTGGGCGGTTCGACGGGCGAGGAATTTTTAGTCGGCTCGGTCGTCGACACCTTGACTAACTTTCCCGAAGTCAAACGTGTTAAATTTTTGGTCGATGGTCAAGAGATTGAAACGCTGTCGGGGCACATGGATTTGAGTATGCCGCTCGAACGCATGGGCTACTTAACAAATTAACTTTACGCAAAAACAAAACGACGCGAAAGCTCCAAACTTCCGCGTCGCTTTTTTGTACCGCGAACATTAAACTTCAGTAAAAAGATTTCGCAATGCTTGACAATTTTTTTGGCGGGTATTTATATTATGCATGAATATTTTTATCGGAGGAAAGGAAGTGACGACATGGCGACAGAGATAATCAATGAACGCTTGCTATATCCGTCGTATGAAATTATTGGAGGGAAAAAAATTATGGCACCTGCGGCGAATACGATTCATAATGTTATTGGTGGAAGACTTTTTATGTTTATCGGCGCGTATCTTGACGCAAAAGATCTCGGCTATTGTTTCACTGACAGTGCTGATATTTATTTTCCCGACGGCAGCCTTTTTCAACCCGATTTCAGCATCGTGTTAAAAGAAAACGAGCAAATTATCACTTGGGGCGGCGATATTTACGGTGTGCCCGATATGGTTGTCGAGATTTTATCCAAATCTACCAAGAAAAGAGACGTTACGATCAAAAAAGACGCTTATGAGCGAAACGGCGTCCGCGAATATTGGATTATCGATCCGTGGATTAAAAGCGTCACGGTTTATCTCCTGCGCGATGGCAAATATGAGTTCGACGACGAATATATCTTGTTCGACGAGAGAGAGTTGAAGTCACTGACGGACGCGGAAAAAACCGAAGTCAAAAGCGAAGTGCCCGTTTCGATTCTTGACGGCTTAAAAGTTCCGTTGAAGTATATTTTCAAATGGGGCTACAGATAATTTTGGACGACAACAAAACGGCGCGAAAGCTCCAAACTTCCGCGTCGCTTTTTTTGTGTGTATTTAAAAATTGTAAAGGTGCAGGGTGCTGTTGAGTAGCTCGACAGAAAAATTCCCGTCCGCGAAGGTTAAGATATTCAACGCCATGTTGTATTGACCTATCGCCCACATTTTGCTAATCGGAATCACCAACGCCGCGCAGATTATCAGCCGAATTGCCGCGCCGTGACTCACGACGATAATATTTCTGTCCTCGTTATCGGCGATAATCTCTTCGAGCGCGTTCATGATTCGCGCTTGGCTTTGCAGAAAAGTTTCGCCTTGCGGTGGCTGAACTTTGTCGGGGCGCGTAAAAAAATTTTCAAAGCCCGCGACATTTTCCTTTATTAAATCCTTTAAGAAACGCCCCTCCCAACTGCCAAAGCTCGTCTCGCGCAAGCCGCGCTCCGTTATCACGGGCAGTTTAAATTTCTCTGCCAAAATCTCGGCAGTCTCAACGGCGCGTTTCAAATCGCTTGAGTAAATTGCGTCGACGCTACTAAACGGCGCGTGTTTCGCCAACAAACGCGCTTGCTCCATTCCTTCCGGCAAAAGGTCAATGTCCGAGCTGCCCTGCAACTTCCCGATTTTATTCCACTCGGTCTCGCCGTGCCGTATTAAAAATATCTTCGTCAATAAATTTCCCTCCGCAGAAGTTTTAGGTAAGATAACAGAAATTTTTTTGAAAATCAAGATGCCGCGCATAGTGAAAAAAGTTTGAAGGTGTGATATTATATGCGCGTTATTTTTTATCTGCGCAGGAGAAAATTTCATGAGCGTAATAAAAAAGTTTAGGCGAAAGCTCGGCGGCTTTGAAATTTCGACGAAGATAACTTTCGGCTACGCGGCGTGCTTTATCACGTTGCTGATTTTGATTAACGCGGCGATGTGGGTTGGTGTCATGAACGCGCTTTATCGCCCCGCCGAAACGACAATCCTCCACAGCATGAATCAAATTAAAGAAATTTTCGCGGAGCTTGAAGAGAATTACGACGCCTTCAATCCCGTCGAGTTTCGCGGCGCGTTGGTGGCGGGCGTTGTCTTGCGTGCCGTCGACGAGCGCGGAATTATTTTCATTGACACTGATAAAAAATATCCGTCGCTTAAAATGTTTAACGAAAATATTTTGAACGACCCGCCGATTTTTGCCAATGACGATTTTGAAATTGCGCGAATCGGCTCCGCGCTCATTTACCGCGCCGAAATGAATTACACGCATGACGGCAAAACCGTTACGCTTTACTTTTTCCGAACAATAACTTCCGAGCTGAAACTATTTGAAGAGCTGGAAAAATTTTTGCTGGCACTCGACGTGCTGGGGATAATCGCCGCGCTGTTAATCGGCAGGTATTTGAGCCGCAGAATTTTGACGCCGATAAAAACTATGAACGACCTCGCGCGGGAAATTGCGTTCGATAAACTCGGCGGGCGAATTCCAATCGGCACGGCGGACGACGAACTTAGCGACTTGGCAAAAACTTTTAACCAAATGCTTGACCGCTTGCAGGGCGGCATAAATCGTCAACAGCAATTTGTCTCCGATGCCTCGCACGAACTGCGAACGCCCGCCGCCGTCATAAAGGGCTACATTGAATTTATCGAGACTTACGGCACGAAGGACGAAGAACTTCTGCGCGAGAACCTTAAAATTATCGGCTCGGAGGCGCAGAATATGCAAGCTCTCTTGGAAAATTTGCTGTTCATTTCGCGCACGGATCAGAATCGCCAAAAGCTCAACAAGAAAACTTTGGACTTGGACGACATTGTTGGCGACGTCATGCAGAAAATGAAAGTCGCCATTAAGACGCACAAGGTCGAGCTGATTAAAAATGAACCCGCGCAGATTTTCGGCGACGAGACGACAATTCGGCAGATGATCAGAATTTTTTTGGACAACGCGGTCAAGTACACGCCCGAAGGCGGCGCGATCAAGGTCAGCTCGGAAGTTGACGGCGACAAAGTTTTGTTGAGCATATCGGACACGGGCATAGGCATTGCGCCGGAGAACCTCAATAAAATTTTCGATAGATTTTTTCGCGTGGGCAGTGAGGAACTCGTCAGCGTCGCGAACGGGAGCGGGCTTGGCTTGTCTATCGCGAAGTGGATTGCCGACAGCCACAGCATAAAAATTTCCGTCGCGAGTGAACTCGGCGCGGGCACAACCTTTACTTTGACAATCCCCATTTCAAAACGTAGCGGGTAATCGCAACCCGGTCGCACAGGACGTGCGACCGCCCGCGCTATTTTGCGTGACGCAAAATAAGCGGGTCTTACGCCCTTTCTTTTTGTAACTTTTTCTTTGGGCGTAGCAAAGAAAAAGTTTTTTCCACAAATCAAAATATATTGATTAGCTAAATCGGCGAGACGCGCCGCCGCAGTCGTCAGGGTTCTGCGCAGTCCACTCGTCTCAAGAGAGGACGAAAAATTTTTTTTTATCCTAGACTAAAGGCGGCGAATTATGCTATCATAGCGAATATTGATTATGTCGCCGATTTTCTATTGAGACGACGCAAATAAATTACATTTCATTTTGAAAGCTTGCGGGAGGAGGCAGAATATAGAGCATTTATCCTTCAATGTTTTAAGCTACCGCAAGAACGACGGAAAGTCATGCCCTGTTCATGGGAAAACGTTCATACGTTGAGAAAGGCGGTTGGCGAGACGAAGCTCCTGCCGTAAAATCTCAAGCACGGAAAAATTTTCATACCGCCAAGAAAAGGGGGAAAATATTTTATGTCGTGGATGAACAACATGCGCGTGGCGTACAAGTTATTGATACTTAACATCGTCGCCATCGTCGGAATGATTATCATTGGTTTGGTCGGTTACTTCGCCGTTATGCAGGCGCAAGCGGATTTGAACACAATCAGCCAAACCTACTTGAAGGGTATCTTTGAAATCGGGCGTTGCCGTCACGCGGTGCGCTATGCTCAAGTTCAAAGTATCTTGGCTCCGTTTACAACCGACGCAACTTTACTGCAATCGCGTATTGATAAATACAACGACGCGGTAAAAGAGTTGGACGAGTCTTTGGCTAATTACGAACAGATAATCAAAGACGACGCGCAGGCTCGCGCACAAGTCGACGCTGCCAAACGTGAATGGGCTAAGTTCAAAGACGGCGGCGATAAGATCATGGCTATGCGCTCGCCGGTTGGTGTCGACCTCACGACGCTCGCGCAGTTCCGCGTTCAAGCTTTGGATTTCTATCAGAATGAAGTCATGCCCTACGCAGTTTCGACGGGCGACGCAATTTTGGCTATTCAGCAAAAAGCCTACGACGATTCGGACGCCACGATTAAACGTTCCGACGAAGGCATTGCCTCAGCCGTTCGCAATTTGTTCCTCGTGCTCGGCGGCACCTTCCTTATCTTGATTTTCTTCAGCCTCACGATTACCAAAGCCGTTACCGACCCGCTCAGCAACATGGTCAAGGCACTGCACTTGCTCAAGGGCGGCGACTTCCGTCGTACGGATTTGCTTGACGCTGACCGCGCCGACGAGTTCGGAACTATGGCTCTTGCCGTTCGCGATATGCGCCAGACTATAAGTAAAGTTGTTCAGAAGACGAGCGACGCCGCAAGTCAATTCGCCGCCTCCTCCGAAGAACTTACCGCAAGTGCTCACCAAAGCTCGCAAGCCTCTGAACAGGTCGCGCAATCCGTCACCAGTTCGGCGGGCGCGGTTGTCGAACAACAGGCTCTCATCAACGACGCTATGGAAGCTATCAAAAGTGCTTTAGGTTCTATCGAAACTCTTACGAAAACTTCAGACTTGGTCGCCGCTATGGTCGGCAAAGCTATGGTTGAAGCTAATGCCGGTACCGAAGCCGTCGAGGCGTCGGTCAATCAGATTATCAGCGTTGAAAAAATCGTTAATGACTCCGCTTTGACTGTCGACAAGCTCGGCAAACGTTCGCAAGAAATCGGACAGATTGTTGAATCAATTTCCGCCATTGCTGACCAGACTAACTTGCTCGCGTTGAACGCGGCGATTGAGGCGGCGCGCGCCGGTGAACACGGTCGCGGATTTGCCGTCGTTTCCGAAGAAGTCCGCAAGCTCGCCGAAGAATCTCAAGAATCCTCGCAGAAAATTGCGGCTCTTATCGGCGAAATTCAAGCTGAAACTACCAGCGCGGTTGACTCAATGCAGAAAGGCAACGCGGCTGTTCGCAGAGGTACCGAGTCGGTTGAAAGACTGCGCGACACCTTCGACAGTATCAAAGACGCTTCCGCTAAAGTTGAAACTGAAGCGAAGAATATGGTACGCGAACTCAAGGCTGTTGAAAGCGCAACGTTCAAGATTCGCGACTGCAACGATAAGACTTTGGAAAAGGGCTTGTCGGTCTCTAAGGAAATGGAAAGTGTCTCGGCGGCGGCTGAACAACAATCCGCCTCTTCGGAAGAAATTTCGTCTGCGGCAGATGAACTCGCCCGCCTCGCGCAAGATCTCCAGAATTCTCTTACTATGTTCCAATACTAAAAATTATTCCGATAAAAATTTTTACCTCGACAAAGGTCGGGGCTTTTTTTTTGCAATAAAGGATAATCGCCCGCCGCGCAGAATATATAAGGCACAAATCAAATTGAATTCTGGTTAAGTCGTGATATGTTGGAAGGAGGGAAGATTATAGAAATGAATTAAACTATCGCGGGAACTCGTTCAAACGTTGAGAAAGACGGTTGGCAAAACGAAAGCTCTTGCCGTAAAATCTCAAGCTCAAAAAATTTTCATACCGTCAAAAAAAGGGAGGAATAATTTTATGTCTTGGATGAACAACATGCGCGTGGCGTACAAGCTCTTGTTGCTTAACATTGTCGCCATCGTCGGAATGATTGTCGTCGGTATGGTCGGCTACTTCGCCACCATGCAGGCGCAAGAGGACTTAAACACAATTAGCCAAACCTACTTGAAGGGTATCTTTGAAATCGGGCGTTGCCGCCATGCCGTGCGCTATGCTCAGGTTCAATCTATCTTGGTGCCTTTGACGACTGATCAGACGCTGTTGCAGTCTCGCGTTGACAAGTACAACGGCGCGGTAAAAGAGTTGGACGAGTCTTTGGCTCTTTATGAACAGATAATCAAAGACGACGCGCAAGCTCGCGCTCAAGTCGACGCCGCCAAACGCGAATGGGCTAAGTTCAAAGCCGGCGGCGATAAAATGATGCAAATGCGTTCGCCTGTCGGTGCCGATACTCAAACTATCGCTAACCACAGAAATCAAGCTCTGGAATACTATCAATCCGAAGTCATGCCCTACGCCGTTTCGACGGGCGGCGCGATTTTGGAAATTCAGCAGAAAGCCTATCAAGATTCTGAAGACACGATTAAACGTTCCGACGAGGAAATTGCGGCTGCCGTTCGCAATCTGTTCATCGTGCTCGGCGGTATGTCCCTTGTCTTGATTTTCTTCAGCTTTACAATCACCAAAGCCGTTACCAATCCGCTCAGCAATATGGTTCAAGCATTGCACTTGCTCAAAGACGGCGACTTCCGTCGCACGGATTTGCTTGACGCTGACCGCGCTGACGAGTTCGGAGCTATGGCTCTTGCCGTCCGCGACATGCGCCAGACTATCAGCAAGGTTATTCAAAAGACGAGCGACGCCGCAAGTCAATTCGCCGCCTCGTCTCAAGAACTCACCGCCAGTGCTCACCAAAGCTCGCAAGCCTCTGAACAGGTCGCGCAATCCGTCACGGGCTCGGCGGGCGCAGTTGTCGAGCAGCAATCCCTTATCAACGACGCTATGGACGCTATCAACGTCGCCACGAAGTCTATCGAAACTCTTACCAAAACTTCCGACTTGGTCGCCGCTATGGTCGGCAAGGCTATGGACGAGGCAAATGCCGGTACCGAAGCCGTCGAGGCGTCCGTTGCTCAAATTATCAGCGTTGAAAAAATCGTTAATGACTCCGCTTTGACTGTCGACAAGCTCGGCAAACGTTCTCAAGAAATCGGACAGATTGTTGAAAGTATCAGCGGCATTGCCGAACAAACCAACTTGCTCGCGTTGAACGCGGCGATTGAGGCGGCTCGCGCAGGTGAACACGGTCGCGGATTCGCCGTCGTTTCCGAAGAAGTCCGCAAGCTCGCTGAAGAATCAGGCGAGGCGTCACAGAAAATCGCGGCTCTTATCGGCGAAATTCAAGCCGAGACGACCAGCGCGGTTGACTCAATGCAAAAAGGCAACGCGGCTGTCCGCGCAGGTACCGAGTCGGTTGAGAGATTGCGCTCCACCTTCGACAGCATTAAGGAGGCCTCCAAGAAAGTTGAGACTGAAGCCAAGAACATGGTCAACGAACTCAAGGCGGTCGAAAGCGCAACCTTCAAGATTCGCGACTGCAACGATAAGACTTTGGAAAAAGGCTTGTCGGTCTCTAAGGAAATGGAAAGCGTCTCGGCGGCGGCTGAACAACAATCCGCCTCTTCGGAAGAAATTTCGTCTGCGGCAGATGAACTCGCCCGCCTCGCTCAAGACCTCCAGAATTCTCTGCAAATGTTCCAGTACTAAAAATTATTTCGATAAAAATTTTTGCCTCGTCAAATGGCGGGGCTTTTTTGTTTTAAAGGATAATCGCCCGCCGCGCAGAATACTGTTTAAAAATATTTTGGGAGGCGATTAACTTTGTTGACTTACAGTTATTATGGTCATGCCTGTTTTCTTCTTGACGACGGCAAAACCAAAATCCTCGTCGACCCGTTTTTGACGGGCAACCCGCAAGCCGCTATCAACGAAAAGGACGTTAAGGCGGATTATATTTTAATCACGCACGCGCACGGAGATCATCTCGGCGACGCTCCGAACATTGCGGTTAGGACGAACGCGACAGTCATGGGCATTCCCGAAATTATGGACTTCGGCGGTCAGCTTGTTAAAACTATCGGCATGAACTTGGG
>CAMYWI010000030.1 GCA_947302675.1 uncultured Selenomonadales bacterium
TCCAAATACGGGTCGCGAGCGTCAAGCGGCGTGTTGAGCACTTCAAACAAATCAATGAGCGCACGGCGAAGATTATATTCGCGGCTGAGGTATTCGCGGAAAATCTTGTGCTTGCCGAAAAGCCCCGAACTCTCCGCGTAAAGACAGAAGACCAAGCGCACGCAAAGCTTGTTGAGACTTGCCAAAGACTCGGCGGCGTTCGGATTAATGTATTGAGTTAAAAGCGCGTCATAAATTTTTGCGACAATCTCGCCCGCCGCGAGCGACAGTTTCAACTCGTCAATGATTCGCGTTTTATCCTTGTCAATCAACATTTCGAGCGCGTGAAATTTTTCAGGCAACTCCTGCAGAGAAAGTTTTCGCGGATTATCTTGCGGCTTGCGCTTGTCCATGTCGTAGATAAAAAACTCATTGAAATTGCACGTGACAATCCAACGAGCTTTGCGCGACCATTCGAGCGCGTCATTATATTTCTTCGCCTGCAGAAAAACTTCGTCGTCGAGCTTGACGTTGGAGCTTTTCTGTTCGATAAGAATTTTCGTGTCAAGGATTAAGCCGTCAATGAATCCTTGCGGAACGGGAACTTCAAAGCTGATGAGTTTTTCCGGCTCGGCAATGCCAAAGACATCGCGCAGGAGGCTCAGCCAAAAAGATTGCGCCTCGCCTTTCTCGTAGCCGCGTCCAGTCCACTGCTTTACAAAGTTTTTCACGCTCATGGAAAGAACACCTCCGCGCAAATTTTAACAAAAAAATCGCCCGAAGGCGAAAGTTTTTATTCAAAGTCAAAAAGCGTGGGCGCGTCATCTTTTTTGGGATAGGCAACGTTCATGTGACGATAGCCCGCCTCCGTGACGATTCGTCCGCGCGGCGTCCTCATGATAAAGCCGAGTTGCAAAAGATACGGCTCGTAAATGTCCTCAATCGTCTCGCGCGTCTCGCTGATTGCGGCGGCTAAAGTGTCCAAGCCGACGGGTCGCCCGCTGAATTTATGAATCATTGCGTCAAGAAGTCGGCGGTCGGTGTGGTCAAGCCCCATGCGGTCGACTTCCAATGCCGATAACGCGCGGTCAGCTAACTCGTTCGTTATTATCCGAGAATTCTCTACCTGCGCGAAGTCACGAACTCTTTTTAAAAGTCGGTTGGCAATGCGCGGTGTACCTCGTGACCGTCGGGCAATTTCCTCCGCGCCGCCCGCCTCTATCGAGATTTTCAAAATCTGCGCGGCTCGCGTGATGATCTCGACAAGTGCCTCTACAGAATAATATTCAAGTCGCGAGATCACTCCGAATCTGTCACGGAGCGGCGGCGATAACGCGCCTGCCTTTGTCGTCGCTCCTATCAGCGTGAACGGCGCAATGTCCAAGCGTATGCTCCGCGCCTTTGGTCCCTTGCCAATGATTATGTCAAGCGCGAAGTCTTCCATTGCCGAATACAGTATTTCCTCGATTTGCCGATTGAGCCGGTGTATCTCGTCGATAAACAAGACGTCTCTGTCGTGCAGGTTGGTTAGGATTGAGGCGAGGTCGCCCGCCCGCTCGATTGCTGGTCCCGACGTTTGTCGAAAGTTTACGCCGAGTTCATTTGCGATGATTGCCGCGAGCGTCGTCTTGCCCAAGCCCGGCGGTCCGTACAATAAAACGTGGTCGAGTGCCTCGCGCCGCTTGACTGCCGCCTTCACGAACACTTTTAAATTTTCCTTAGCCTTGTCCTGCCCGATATATTCATACAATCGACGCGGGCGCAACGAATATTGCCAATCGTCGGTGCTTTGCTCGTCCGTCGCGATTATTCTGTCGTCCAAAAGTCGTCACCAACTTTGTTGCCGCGCAGAAAGTCGGCGGCATTGAGTTTCTTTGAATTGGGAGCTTGTATCTCCAAAATCTCAAGCACACCGTCGCCCGTCCCGACGAAAAATTTCTGCCCGTCAATTTTTATCTCGCCTGGTTCAAGCGAAATGCCATCCGCCACTCGCGAACGCCAAATCTTGAACTTGCCCGCCCTAGCTCCGCCGTAAAGCCCGCGTATCAAATTATGCAACTCCCGCGCAGATTTGCTCCAGTCAATCAAGCCTGTCTCCTTTTTCAAAAGCGGCGCGTAGCACGACAGCGAATCGTCCTGCTTTATCGGTTGAAGTCCGCCCGCTCGCAACAGGTACAGCGTCTTGAGTAACAAGTCCGCTCCGACCGTCATTAAGCGTTCGCGCAGTTCGGGCAAGATCATTTCGTCGGAGATTTTGACTTCGCTTTGTAAAAGTATGTCGCCCGTGTCAAGCCCCGCGTTCATTTGCATTGTAGTTATGCCCGTGACGGTCTCGCCGTTGATTATCGCCCACTCAATCGGTGCCGCCCCGCGATATTTCGGCAACAGCGACGCATGAACATTTATACAGCCAAAGCGCGGTATGTCCAAGATTTTTTGCGAAAGGATTTGTCCGAAGGCAACCACGACGATTAAATCTGGCTTGAGCGCGGCGAGTTCCTCGACGACTGCGGGAGCTTTGACTTTGACGGGTTGAATCACGCGCAGATTATTTTCCTCCGCAAAAACTTTCACGGGCGGCGGCAAGAGTTTATGCCCGCGTCCCTTCGGGCGGTCGGGTTGAGTGACTACGCAGATTATTTCCGTCTTGTCAGCCAACGCCGCGAGGCTCGGTACGGCGAAGTCGGGCGTCCCCATAAATATTACTTTTAACTTTTCCATTAAGGATTGCACCTCTTGCAAGGAACGTAGCCCGCATTAATCGCCTCGTCGCGAGTGTTCATGTAAACTTTGTTGGCGGGATTCATTTTATTGACCATTGAGCAATCGGCGAAGTGAAACTTTTTGCTGTTGACGTTGCCGACGTAGCTAGCCGCGAGCGCGTGCGCCATCATAAATGCAGAAATGCAAATGACGACAGCGGCAGTAAGTTTTTTCATGGCAAATCACTCCTAAGATCGGGACGGCAATTTCCGCAAGGATGATAACCTTCCGCAAAAGCCTCTGCGCGGGTCTTGAAACCAACTTGATTATCGGGATTCATTATCCAAACAGAATCGCAATCGCGAACGTGCAGTGTAAGTCGGTAGCTGTTGCCGATATAAGGCGTGTTAAATCGAATCGCCGCAAAAGCCGTCGCCGTCATAAACAGCAAAATTGCCAACGCCGCGAAAAATTTTTTCATGTCAATCACCTCCAAAGTCAGTCAAAATCCGGCGCGCATGGACGCGCGCCGCACGCCGCGTTTCAACAGGATGTTGAAGCGGCGTCGCCCTTTTCTTTTGCTTACTTTTCTTTTGGGCGCAACAAAAGAAAAGTAAGTTAATAAGCTTTTTCTTTGAAACCTTTCTTTGTGCGCGAAAAGAAAGGTCAGTGGTGGCGAATGACTTCAAACCTCCACAGCGAAACTTTTTCTTCAGGACGAATTCCCGCCTTGCGCTTGGCAATGGCAATTTGCTCCTCGACCGTATCGACGCCTTCAAGGTCAGGAAGGAGTAAGCCGCGCCGCCCGCCGTTCTCGACAATCACGCCGTAACGCTTAACGTCCAAATCCTTCACGCTGAAAATCCGCTCTGGCTCGCCCAAAACGTCGACGCTGTATTCAATATCGTCAAGCTCGTCAACTTCGACGGGACTAAAGCGCGGGTCGCGCGAACACGCGCTGATTGCGTTCTGCAAAATTTCTTCCGCCAAAGTGTTTTGCGTCGCCATAATCGTTCCGATACACCCGCGCAGATTTCCGTCCTTGTGCAAACTCACGAAGGCTCCCGCGCGGCGCGAAGTCAATTCTTCCGGCAAATTCTTTGGCAACTCGGCGGGCTTGCGAGTTTTAACAAAAGTTTCGAGACTATACCGCGCCAACTTGACAAAATCATCTTCCGTAGCCTTGCGCTTTTCCGTCTCAGATTTTTTGAACTTAGAAAGCTGATATGCGAAGTTGCGATTGGGGTCATCGCCGTCAACGTTGAAATAAACAACGCCATAACCAACGCCGAACGTGCCCTCGTAGGAAAGTTTCTCTGCGCGGACGGCTTTTTTATCGAGTGCGCCCGCCATAATCCAGAAGGAACGCAAGCCGCACTCCGCCGCACGCGAGCACATCTTGTTATCCATAGTCAAGAGCTTAAGAAAATCCGCGCCGCCGAGATTTTCCATAACTTGAGAGTCGAACTGCGGACCTTCTTCAACAAAGCCATAGGGACCGTCGCTTTTGAGCTTGTGCGAAAGGTCGCCGCTCGCGATAAAGAAAGTGCGCCTGTTGAGTTCGTCAGCAACTTTAGCGATAAGCTTACCGAATCTGTAATGGACGGCGTTCGACAAGCCCGACAAGCCGATTCTAACGAACTTCACTTTGTCGAAGTCAAGCCCCGCCTTCTGCAAAAAGTACAGCGGAATAATCGTGCCATGATCGAGTGCGGAATTTCTTTCGCCGAGAGTGCCCGCAGAAATTTTCTCCGCCGACGAATCGGAAGAGAGTTTGCGCACAAAGTCAACGTCGTAATTGATTGCGGGCGCGACTTGCGGGGCGCGGAATTGAGATAAATCGCCCGTTGCTCCTTCGCCTGGCGAGATGTGGAAATAATCCGCGTACATGATTGAATGTGGACTCGTGATTATTATCGTTTCCGGCTCCAGCTCAACGATTCGCCGCGAAATTTCTTTGTAAGCCTCCGTCGTCGCCGCGATTTTTTCTTCCTCGCCGCGTCCGACCTCCGGTAAAATTATCGGCGGGTGCGGTACCGCCACTGCTCCTATTATGCTCATTTAAAATTCCTCCAAAAATTTTTTAAGCGATTATAGTATTTTTTAAAACCTTTGAAACTTGTCCGGCAACTCGAACTTAATCGTAATCGGCGAGTGCATATCGAGGATTCGTTTCAAGAAACTTGGCTTAGGCGCGGTGTCGGTTATGGTAAAATCTTTTTCGTCGCCGTGAAGAATGTCGGTGATTAAAAAGTTCAAGGCGTCGTCTTCGGTGCCGAGTTTATCGATAAGATTGTTTTCGAGCGCGGTGCGGGCGTCCAAAACTCTGCCGTCCGCCAATTCGTTAAGGTTAGTTGCGTTGGGGCGCGTGAGCTTAATAAAGTTAACAAACTCCTCGTGCGCCGCTTTGACGAGCGTTTCAAGATAAAGCTCCTCTTCGGGAGTCATTTCGCGGAAGGGACTGCCCAAGTCTTTCATCTTGCCGGATTTAATCGTCTTGAAGGACACGCCGAGCTTTTTCGACAGCTCTTGATAGTTGCTCAGAAGCATAATCACGCCGATTGAACCCGTCCAAGACAAAGTGTTGGCGAAAATGTAATTGGAGGCGGCGGCAATCATGTACGCGCCCGAACAAGCACTATCGCCAATCGAAGTGACGACGGGAACTTTTTCCCGCAAGCTGTAAACCAATTTCGCCAATTCCTCGCTGGTGGCAGCCGCGCCGCCCGGTGAATTTATTTTTAGGAGAATGCCTTTGTAATCGTCTTTGTTCTTCTGTTTCACTTCAAGCAAATTGGTTTTCAATTTCTTGACGGAATCATCGCCGCCGAGTTTTGAATCGTTAGAAGTTATTTCGCCGTTCAAGTAAAGCTTTAAAATTTTTTTTCGGGAGAAGAATTTCATATACAAACCGCCTTAATAAAATGATAACGGGCGCATTTTACCACAACCGCGCAGATTTATCAAAGGCTTGAAAGTTTTTTGCGCGGCTAATAAAATATACGCGAGAGGTGAGCGACGTGGCAATTTCGGGAGCGATAATGAAAATAAAATCTGCGCGACGCGAGGAAGTTTTGGACGATTTGGAAAAAATATCGGGCGTGAGCTTTGAGCAAGAGACGCCCGACGGCGAATTGATTTTGCTGATTGAGGCAAAAAATATTGAGACGTTGCACAAAGTTTGCTTGCGACTTGAAAAGATTGACGGCGTGTTGGGGGTTTATCCCAGCTACGTGACGACGGCTGACGAGGAATAAAAAAAGACTGCAGGTCAAAGCGACTTGCAGTCTTAATTTTTTAAGCTTTGGCGAGTTTGACCGCACAAACTTTGTATTCGGGTTGCTTGGAGCCAGGATCAAAGGCGTCAAGCAAGACAAAGTTAATCATGCGCTCCATAACTTGATCGTGGAAGGGAACATAGACTAAGCCTGGACGAGGTTGCCCGCGCCCGTTTATCTTCGCTTTAAGTTTGCAAGTTGCGCGGCGCGAAGTCACATCGACTAAGCTACCGTCATGAATTCCAAGTCTCGCGGCGTCGTCGGGGTGAATCTCAACGTACATTTCGGGAACGGCGGTTTTGAGTTCGGGGACGTTGAAAGTCATCGTGCCCGTGTGCCAGTGCTCCAAAATTCTGCCCGTCGTCAGGAAGAAAGGATATTCGGCGTCGGGCATTTCTTGCGCGTCTTGCTGAGGTCGAGCATAGATAATCGCGCGCCCAGACGGCTTGCCGTAAAATTTAATGCCCTCGCCCGCCTTGACGTAAGGATCATAGCCTTCCGCGTAGCGAATGTAAGTTTCGGGCGAATTGTCATCGGGGACGGGCCAAGTAAAGCCGTGACCTTCGCGCAGTCGCTTGTAAGACGCAAGCATCATCGCCGTGCCCTTTTGGCACTCTTGATACTCCGCCCAAACTTCTTCGGGCGTGTTGAAGGGCACAAGTTTTTCGTAGCCCATGCGCTTTGCGAACTCGATAATCGCCCAAAGGTCGGGCTTAGCCTCGCCAGGCGGATTGATTGCCTGCGCGATATGCTGTGTGCGACGCTCGCCGTTGCCGTAAACGCCTTCCTTTTCCATCCACAGCGCGGAAGGCAAAACCACGTCGGCAAGCTCACTCGTGCGCGTCGGGTGATAAGTTTCCGAAACAACCAAGAAAGTTTTCTCCATGCCTGGTCGATAGTAATTCAAATTCGGGAGCGACTGACCAGGATTGGTCGTCATGACCCAGAGGCATTTCAAATCGCCCGTGACTGCCGCCTTAAACATGTCCAAAGTATGATAGCCTGGCTTGCCGGGTAAACTCTCGACGCCCCACAACTGCGCAAGCTCTTGACGATGTTTTTCATTGGCAACCATTCTGTGCGCGGGCAACAAATGAGACAAGCCGCCCGTCTCGCGAACGGAGCCGCAAGCGGAAGGCTGACCCGTCAAAGAAAACGGCGTGTTGCCAGGACGACAGATTTTCCCCGTCAACAGGTGTAAATTATGAACGAGGTTATTGACCCAAACGCCGCGCGTCCGCTGATTCAAGCCCATGCACCACAGCGACATTGTATTTCTATCAGGCGCGGAAAATAATCTTGCGACTTCGCGAATTGTCTCGGCGGGAATTCCGCAAGCGTCGGCAACTTTTTCTGGCGCGTAATCCTGCAGAAATGCTTTGAACTGGTCATAGGTCAACTTCTCGTCCGCGCCTTTGACAAACTCCGTGTGCTCGCTGATAAATTTCTCATCAGTGCGCCCTTCCTCGATAATGACGTAAGCCATTGCGTTCATAAGCGCGAGGTCGCGGCTCGGCACGAACGGCAAGTGATAATCGGCAATGTCGCACGTGCGAGTTTTGCGCGGGTCGGCGACGATAATTTTCACGTTGGGATTGGAATTCTTCCTATCAATCAGCCGTGAGAACAAAACGGGGTGTGCCTCCGCCATGTTCGAGCCGATAAGGAAGAAAGTATCAGCCGCCTCAATGTCGGCGTAAGTTCCCATAGGCTCATCTTCGCCGTAAGTCGTGATGTAGCCCGCGACCGCGCTCGCCATGCACGTGCGCGGGTTGCCGTCAATGTTGTTCGTGCCAATGCCCGCCCGCATAATTTTTTGCATGGTGTAAGTCTCTTCGGCAAGCGTCTGCCCCGAACCGTAAAAGCCGACAGAATCCGGACCGTATTGCTCAATCGCCTCTTTGAACTTGGCAACCATTAAATCCAACGCCTCGTCCCACGTCGCTTGAACGAACTCGCCGTCCTTTTTAATCAGCGGGTGCAAAACTCGGTCGGGCGTGTCGATAATCTTCGCGAGCAAAATTCCTTTGACGCAAAGCCGCCCGCGATTGACGGGACAATCCGGATCGCCCTTGACCGCGACGATTTTATTTCCTTTGACGCCGGCAAGAACGCCGCAACCCGTGCCGCAATATCTGCAGACTCCCTTAACCCATTTCTCCGCCTCGACTTGATTGACGGGACCTTGTTGAGTATCGCGTTTCGGCGAACAGCCCGCCGTCAGCATCGCCGCCGCCACCGCGATTGATTTCAAAAAGTCGCGCCGTGAAAATTTCAAACTCATCTCAATCCCTCCTTACAAGCGAGCTCATCGCGTCAAGGTGACAAGTATAACAACGGTCGCGGCTCGGCAAAACGGTATTCTTCATCTCGTCATGCACAAGCCCTGTGTGACAGCTGACGCAGTTCATGCCCTCTTGGAAATGCCGCTCGGTGTGCGGGTCTCTGCGCGGCAGGGCAATCTCGCGCTCCTTAATCTTGTCTTGGTGGCAAACGTAGCAGTTCACGTCGTTTGTATTTTCAATCTTAATCGGGTCGGGAACGTTGCCGCTTATGTGAATGAAAAGTTCCTTCGTGCCCTTCCACTTGCTTTCAATCGTGCCGCTCAAGCCGGGTTTCTCGTGACAGTCGGCGCACTCAACGACTTTGTGATTGGAAGTCTGCCACGTCTGATACATCGGATCCATTTCATGACAAGTCGTACCGCAAAACGACGTTTGATTAGTCGCCTCAATCACGCCGTAACTTATCGCGAATAGCCCGATACACGCAAAGCCCGCCGCCGCGATATGTTTCAGCTTAAATTTTTTATCAAGCAAACTCATTTAAACTCACCCCTTATTTTTAAAACCTCTGAAGATATAAACGCCAATGGATAGTCGGAAAGTTGGGGGGCGTCATGGATGACGCCCTTGAGCCGCGTTTTGAACAGGATGTTCAAAGCGGCACGCCCCCGCGAGGGCGAATGCAACGGTGTTGCATGAGGTTTTCTTTGCATACTTTCTTTGGACAAGCAAAGAAAAAGTTTTTTAAATAAACAAATGTCAATAAACGATTTAATCAGCGCGACACGTTACGGCAATCACAGCCGGTTCCGCGTGTCCACGCTTTAGCAAAGGGGGGACGAAAAAACCGCCGACATCTGCCGACGGTCTTTTTTATTTTTGAAATTGGTTTCATTGTTGGAGCAAGCCGAGTACCGCGCTTGAATTTTGATTAGCCTGCGCGAGCATTGCCTGAGCCGATTGCAAGAGGACGTTGTTCTTGGTGTAGTTGGTCATCTCTTTTGCCATGTCGGCATCGCGGATTGTCGATTCGGACGCCTGGACGTTCTCACTGGAAGTCGTGAGGTTGGCGGCGGTGTATTCGAGCCGCGCTTGAACTGCGCCTATCGTCGTGATTTGGTCGAG
>CAMYWI010000031.1 GCA_947302675.1 uncultured Selenomonadales bacterium
GTGCCTTTGTTGCCCAAGTCAAGGCTGGCGTCGAGCCAATCGGCATCGTAAGCGACGTCGCCAGTAGTTTGAGACCCCGTGCCTTTGTTGCCCAAGTCAAGGCTGGCGTCGAGCCAATCGGCATCGTAAGCGACGTCGCCAGTAGTTTGAGACCCCGTGCCTTTGTTGCCCAAGTCAAGGCTGGCGTCGAGCCAATCGGCATCGTAAGCGACGTCGCCAGTAGTTTGAGACCCCGTGCCTTTGTTGCCCAAGTCAAGGCTGGCGTCGAGCCAATCGGCATCGTAAGCGACGTCGCCAGTAGTTTGAGACCCCGTGCCTTTGTTGCCCAAGTCAAGGCTGGCGTCGAGCCAATCGGCATCGTAAGCGACGTCGCCAGTAGTTTGAGACCCCGTGCCTTTGTTGCCCAAGTCAAGGCTGGCGTCGAGCCAATCGGCATCGTAAGCGATTTTGAAAATATTTGTCGGGCGGAAGTCGTCTATACCGTGAGTAAGTTCCGCCATGCCTTCCTTTATAAACTTCGGCAACAAGTTAAAGTAGTGGATATTGGTCGCCATAATTGCGTGCGTGAATTCATGAGCAAGCGTCCTGTCAAGCAAGCCCGCGCCGCTAACAGAGCTTGAGCCGTCGAAATTATCTGCCGCAATGCCCTCGTAGTAATCCATGTTGACGGTGAGCATTAACTGGGTTGTATTTTCTCTGGTGCCCGAAGTCGACCAATTCCAAACCGCCGCGAGCGTGTTGCTTGAGCCGTTGCCGTCATAAAAATAAAGCCCAATCTCTTTGACCATAGCGGTATCGTCATTAAAACTTATGCCGTAACTTTCCTCGTTGAGCGTGAGGCATTCCTTAGCCCACCACTTGAAAAGCCCCGCGACAATCGTCTTTTGGTCGTCGGTTAGTTCGGCGAAGGTTTTAGGAGTAATAAGAGAATTTCCAGAAGAGTCGGTAGGATCGCCCGAAGTATCGCTTGTCACACCGAGAAGGTTAATCGTCAAGCCGTTCTTGGTGTAGCTCGTGACGTTCGGGAATTCGTTAGAAATTTCGCCAACCTTCGAGCCGTCAACGTTGAGGTCGCCGCTCGTCAAGGTAACGTTATCGAGATTAACATTGACCGTGCCCGTTGAATTTGAACTGCGCGTCGGCAAGTCGGGCGTTTCTTTGGTAGGAGCGGTTTCAATCGGCGTGGGAGTGTAGCTGGGGTCGATAGCAATTTGACCTTCGCCGCCGTCGCCGTTTGATGAAATTTCCGTCGCCGCGCTTGAAGTCGGGAGTTCGTTACTTGATGAAGACGCGCTAAGATTATTTAAGTTAATGCCAGAGTTGGTGAGCCACGCTCCGATTGTCGTCGAATTAATTTTTGCGTTCTTAGCGGTGTCGAAGTCGCCAAGCCGAATTTCCCGCGTGCCGGTCTTATCGGTTATGACAAGGATAGTATCCTCAATCTTAGCGGAGCCAACTTCAAAGGTACCGCTGATTGTCAAAACGTCGCTTGAGTTCAAGTCGCCGAGCGTGACGTTTTTGACTGACGCAGAAATTTCTACGGTGTCATTGCCCGCGCCCGTGAGAATTGAGGCGTAATCTGCGCCGACGACGATAGAATCATTTCCCGCGCCCGCGTTAACGGAGTCCGCGCCGCCCGTCTGAATCGTATCGTTTGCACTCGTCGCGACGACAATCCAATCGTTCGAGCCAGTCTTGATGTTTTGAGCCTGCGCGGTGGTTGCGGTGTACTTGTTGCCAATTTCGGGAACGACGGAGCGATCCGTTTTCTCCGTGCCCGTGCCGATAATAATTGTTTGACCGTCGCTTGAAAGACTTGCCGCCGAGCCGTAACTAGTCTTAAGGGTTTGCAAGTTGGCGGCGGTTAAAGTCGTGCCGTTGATAACGTCGCCCGCCGCGAGCGTGATATTGGCGTCGGAGCCGGTAATCGCGCCCGTGTCGACGTTGCCAGTCGAGGCTCCCCAAGAAACTATATTATCGCTTGAACTAATCCAAAGCTTTTTGTTCAACTGAATGCCGCAATATTTTTCAAGGAAGATAGTCGCCTTACGCTCCTTAATCAGGCGTTCGACCGTCGTGCGTTGGTCGTTATAACTGTTGTAGTAAGCGTTGCCAATGTTTTTAGTGTCATAAGTTTTTGCGGAGGCAGTTAGAATTGTCGAATCAATTTCGCTGAGAGTTTTGCCGGCGTAGTCGGAGCCGAGCACTTCTTCGACGGCTTCTTTTTCCGCTTTAACTTGGTCGGCTTTCATGACATCGATAACGGCTTGCACACTGTCAAATTCCGACGAGGATTTAATGGCGGCGTCGAGCATTGCCGTGCCGATTGAATCCGAGTAGGAATAGCCGTGACCAACAAGCTTTGCCATGAAATTTTGGATGGCTTGTTGCGGTGTCATAATCATCACTCCTTTGATTGTACAAAAAACAAACTCTTTCCATTAAATGTTTTATAATATCCCGAATAAAATTTGTCAAGTAAGTTGCATTAAAAAAGACTCGCCGCGCGAGCCTTGAAGTTTTTCAAGAAAAGTGATTCAGCATTGCACCGACCGAGCCGAAAATTTCTTTCGCCTCACGCTTGACGAACTCTTTAGCCGTCGCGACCGTGTAGCCGTTAAAATGTCTTATCATCGGCAAATCGTTCGACTCGTCGCCGATAACAAAAACTTCCGCGCTCCAATTACTGACGCGCAAAAGATTTTCGACACCTTGAGCTTTGTTGACGCCCGCCGCCACAATGTCGAGGCTGTGAGTATTTTTTTGCGCGAAAATCCACGCGCCGAACTTTTTATTCAACATATCCGCCGCCGCTTGAGCCGCTTCGGGGCTTTCAAAGTCGAGTGCCAGCTGATTTATTTTGCCGAGCGTCGCAATCTGCGCGGTTTCGATTATTTCTACGGGGAAATTCCACTTGTCCTTCTCGCGAAGTACCCACGAGTTCGGCTTTACGTTCGCGCAGAAAACTTTTTCCGCCGTCTCGAACGCGAAGTGCATACTTTTTGCCGCGAACGGCTCGCTTATCACTTCAAGCAGGATTTTCTTCGGCAGTTCTGTCTCGAAAATTATTTTCCCCGTGCAGTCGTGGATTATCGCGCCGTTGCAACAAATCGCGAAGTCTATCGCCAAGTCGAACGCCTTTAAATGTTCGGTCAGCATTGTGTACGCACGCCCCGTCACAATGCCGAATTTATTTCCCGCCGCTCGCCAATTTTTTATCGCCGAAAGATTTTCTGTGGATACTTGCTGATTTATGAACAACGTCCCGTCGAAGTCGCTCGCCGCTACTTTAAAACTCATAAATCGCCGCCTCCGTCGGTCTGAAATAATTTTTCTCGTCAGCGTAGTTGCCCATGATTTTTTTGCCGCCCGTCAAAAGATTTTCGGGCAAATTTACCTTGCGCGTCGTGAAATTTACAATCGTCATGAACTTTTTCGCGCCAAAACTCCGCGTGAAGATGTAAAGCTCCTCGTTTTCGGGATAAAGTTCCTCGTACTCGCCGTAAATCAAAGTTTCATTGGAATTTCTCAACGCGGCAAGCTTGCGATAAAAATTCAACACGGAGTCCGCATCTTGCTCCTCAATCGCGACGTTGCAAATTTTAAAATCGTCGTGAACGGGCAACCAAGACTTATCCGCCGTCGTAAAGCCCGCGTTATTTGACGAATCCCATTGCATTGGCGTCCGCGCGTTGTCGCGGCTGAACCTGTGGACAAACTTCATCGCCTGCTTATCGCTCAAGCCGTCCGCCCGCGCCAAATCGTAATTCCCGCGCGAAGAAATATCGTCGTAGTCGTCTATCGAATCGAACTTTGCATTTTCAAAGCCAAGCTCCTCGCCCTGATAAATAAACGGCGTCCCGCGCAGTGTAAAAAGTATTATCGCCAACGCCTTCGCCGACAATTTTTTATCCGAACCGTGCGGAAAAAACGTATCAATCGAGCGCGGGCGGTCGTGATTCTCAAAATAAACGGGATACCAACTGCCGCGAGTCGCCTTCTGACTTTCCGTCAAAGTTTTTTTCCATTCGCTGAGCTTGTAAAGTTGCGCCCTGTGCCAAATTTCCGCGCCCTTGTCGAACATGATATTCACGTGACTGAACTCGAACAACATATCGAAGACGCCGCGTTCGCCGACCCATTCCGATAAATCTTCGGGCTGAACGCCGTTTGCCTCCGCGACCGTGAAAATATCGCGCCCTTTGAAAACTTTTTCCTTAAACTCGCGCAGATAATCCAAAATGCCGGGCGTCGCCGCCGTCATATTGTGAATCGAGCAGGTTCCGTCGGGCACGTCGGGCTTGCCATCCGCAATTACATTCGGCTTTTTGATGTAAACAATCGCGTCAATCCGAAAACCGCCGACGCCCTTATCCAACCAGAAATTCGCCGCATCGTAGAGGGCTTGCCGAACGGCGGGATTTTCCCAATTCAAGTCGGGCTGTTCCTTCGCGAACGTGTGCAAATAGTACTGCTGACGCTCTTCACACCAAGTCCACGCGCTCCCGCCGAATATCCCGCGCCAATTTGTTTTCTCGTCGCGCCAGATATACCAATCCGCTTTTGGGTTAGTTTTACTCGATTTTGACTCCAAAAACCATTGATTTTGATCCGAACTGTGATTAAAAACCAAGTCAACCACAATTTTTATGTCGCGCTTGCGAGATTCGGCGATTAACTCCTCAAAATCCGCCATAGTTCCAAAGCGGGGGTCAATTTCCGTGTAATTCGCGATGTCGTAGCCGTTATCGACCATAGGCGAGGGGTAAAACGGCGTCAACCATATCGCGCCCGCGCCCAAACTCTTAATGTAATCGAGCTTTTCAATCACGCCGCGCAGGTCACCCGTACCACTGCCCGCCGTGTCGAGAAAGCTTTTCGGGTAAATCTGATAGACCGCCTTTTCCTTCCACCAAGCCTTATTTTCGGCGGCGAAGACAAAATTTGTCGGATTTATCATTGCAACAGCCATTAACGCAACACTTCCTTTAATAAAAGTTCGCCGATTCATAAAAAAACCTCCTTAGCAGGAAATTTTACTTCAATCAAAACGTTTTGACAATAATTTTCGTGCCGAGCAGGAATTTTTTATAAAGCTCATAGCTTTTTCCGTTCAAAGTCACGGTTAATTGAGTGCCTTTACCCGTCCTTAGCTCTAAATTTTTAAAGCAGCGGTTCATGTCGTCGAAGATAAACCACTCGCCGTCGCGATAAAATTTCCCGTCGCCCGCGTCGAAAGGCAAGCCGACGCCTTGAGATTTATATTTCGTGCGCAGGAGAACAAATTCGCCGTTTTTGAACTCCAATTCCTCGATGACGGGCGTTTTTTGCACGGAATGAGTAAAATTTATCGTGAGTGGCAGATTTTCTTGCGCATTTGCGACCGCGACGGCTTTATTTTCCGTCCCGATAAAAATTTTCGGTTCGTAAGTCGCTAAAATTAAAATTATCGACGCGATTAACGCTAAAAATATTTTTCTCATGCTTAAGCCTCATTTCGACGATATTTTATTGTAAATTTTCGCCAACGTCAATGATATGTGCTATAATCGGCTTGGGCAACGTGACGTTGCATCCAGTTGTCGCGCTTTGCCGATTCGCTAAGGCGTAGGAAATTTCCGCGTCGGAAAAATTTTTTTAATCGAGTTGATAATTATTGTTTGAGTATGAATTTATGCGCAACGCATTGCTGGCGGTGTTGTTGGTGACGCCGCTTTTCGGGCTTTTGTCGACAATGGTCGTGTCAAATCGCATGGCGTTTTTCTCGGACTCGCTGGGGCACGGCGCGTTCACGGGGATAGCAATCGGCGCGTTAATCGGCGTCGGCTCGGAACTTTTCGGGCTGTTGACCTTTTCGATAGTCTTCGCGTTGCTGATAACTTACATAAAAAATAAATCGCACGCGGGCGCGGACACGGTTATAGGCGTCTTCAGTTCGACGGCGATAGCTTTAGGCTTAATGATAATGTCGGCGGGCGGGCAGTTCAATAAATTTTCGCGGTTCCTAATCGGAGATTTATTGAGCATAACAAAGGGCGATTTAATCGGGCTTTTGGCGGTATTTTTAATCGTTTTGGTGAGTTGGGCGATTTTATTCAACCGATTATTAATAATTTCCGTGAATCAAACGTTAGCACGGAGTCGCGGGATAAAAACGCAGGTCATTGAGTCGATTTTTGCGGTGTTATTGGCAATAATCGTGGCATTAAGCATACAATGGGTCGGAATTTTGATAATAAATGCGCTGTTGGTATTGCCTGGCGCGGCGGCGCGAAATGTAACAAATTCGGTTAAAAGCTACCACATTTTGAGCGTAATAATCGCGTTAAGTTCGGGATTAGCGGGATTATTTCTGTCATATGAGCTGAATTCGGCGGCGGGCGCGACGATTGTCGTATTTGCGGCGGGAATTTATTTCGTGACATTGATTTTAAAACCGCGATTTATAAAGTAGGTGGGAGTTTTGAGCAGAGTTTTAGCGTTAATTTTAGTCGGATTAGCGGGAATATTTTGGGCGAGTTCGGGCGTTGCGGTGCAAGATTTCTTTGTTCACTCGGAAAAATCGGCAATGGAGCTGACAAATATCCGAATGTGCTTGGCGGGCGCGATTTTAATTTTGATCTCGACGCGGCGAAAAAACTTTTGGCTGACGCTTAAAATCCTAAAAAAGCGACTGAAATTATGGCTTGACGTGATAATTTACGGAATAATCGGCGTGATGTTCATGCAGTTTACGTATTTTCAAGGAATATCGATAGGCGGCGCGGCGGCAACGACCGTAATTTGTTATGCATGTCCCGCAATGGTCGTTATGTGGGAAAGTTTTTATCATAAAAAATTTCCAAAGCTCGGAGAAATAATCGCGGTAATTTTAGCGATGAGCGGAGTCTTTTTACTCGTGACAGGCGGCAACCCGACAAAATTACTCGTTCCAATGGGCTGTGTAATATGGAGTTTGTTGAGCGGCGCGGCATTTGCCTTTAGCGCGATATTCCCTAAACATTTATTCGCAAAAAAAATTGACCCGTACTTTTTGACGGGCGTTGGAATGTTTATCGGCGGCTTATCGACATTTTTCTTGATAAATGATTGGAATTGGAGCGAGTTTTTCGCGCCGAACGTGCTTTTTGATGTGAGTTGGATAATAATTTTCGGGACAATAGCGGCGTTTTTGAGTTTCAACGCGGGCTTAAAATTTTTAACGGCGGAAGAGGCATCAATCACGGCGACGACCGAACCCACCGCATCCGTCATAATAAGTTGGGCGATTTTCGGAACAAAGTTTGGTTTAATCGAATCGCTCGGAATAATTTTGGTTTTATTAGCGATTATCGCGCCGTCAATCATAAAAAAATGAGCAAAGTTTTTTTATTTAGCCGCTTTGAAACTTGGATCTGCCGCCTCAATTAATTTAGAATATTTCTCGACTCGCGCTTCCAACTCGTCCGATTCGGCTTGGTATTTCTTTTTAAGTTCAGGCGTCAGGTCGTTGACAATCGGCTCGGAAAGCATTATTGCGACCGCCATTAAAGATTTTCCCGCGTCAATCAACGCTTTTTGAATTTCCGGCTGCGAATTTAATTCTTTTAAGCGTGCGAGTTTCTCTTTATCTTCGGGCTTGCCGTCCTTGTCGAGGTCAATCTTGGCAAAAAGTTCGTCGACATTTTCCAAAATATATTTGTCCTGCGCCGCCTCGTCGAGTTGCAAATACTGGCGAAGTTGCGGCTCGCGCTCCTTTAAAGCCTCATCGGCGACCTTGTAAGTGCCGTAGCCGAGAATCGCGAAGGCAATCACGCCCAAAACCACGACGCCGAGTAAAATTTTCTTAATCATTTTATCATCTCCTTGCGTCGCTAATTACACGTTCGCGAATAAATTCCTGCCGAAATTAAATCCTTGTGATAAAATACTTCAAACTTTAAGGTTTGGAGGATTTTTTTTGAACGCAAAAGATATGGACATGTTGCGCGGCTCGCTGTGGGACAAGATAATTTTGTTCGCGTTGCCGCTGGCGTTGACGGGAGTCATGCAACAACTTTTGAACGCGGCGGACGTCGTGACGCTTGGGCAATTCGTCGGCAAAAACGCAATGGCGGCGGTCGGCAACAACACTGCAATGGTTGGACTTATCGTCAGCTTGATGATGGGCTTGAGTCTCGGCGCGAACGTCGTCATTGCTCAAAACATCGGCGCAAATCGAATCGACCGCGCACAATCGGCGGTGAGCACGTCATTTATTCTGGCGGCGGCGGCAGGGATTTTTTTCTGTATCCTCGCGGAATTTTTGGTCGCGCCGATTTTTTATTTCCTTGAAGTGCCGAAAAGCGTCGTCGGCATGGCGGAGACTTACCTGCGAATTTTTCTGCTCGGCTTGCCCGCGATAAGTCTTTACAACTTCCAAGCGGCGATTTTCCGGAGCAAGGGCGACACGCGCACGCCGTTAATCGCGTTGACAATCGCGAGCGGCGTGAATATTGCACTGAATTTAATTTTCGTCCTGCAATTCGATTTGGGAATCGGGGGCGTGGCGGCGGCGACCGTCATTGCAAATTTCGTCAGCGCGATAATCCTATTCCGCGAACTTTTAAAGGTCGAAGGCTTTATCAAACTAAACCTCAACGCGCTGATTGTCGACAAAGCGGAGCTGTTTGAAATCGTGCGAATCGGCTTGCCGGCGGGAATTCAAGGCATGGTCTTTTCGCTGTCGAATCTCTTAATTCAAGCGGCGATAAACTCACTTGGCGCGGACGCAATGGCGGCATCGGCGGCGGCATTCACGATTGAAATCAACGTCTTCTGTGTCGTGAATGCCTTCGGACAGGCGGCGACGACCTTTGTCGGACAAAATTACGGCGCGGGAAATTTGCCGCGTTGCAAGCGGGCGACGTGGGTATCAATGGGCTTGAGTGCGGCTTTCATGCAGACGCTTTGCTTTGTAATTTTATTCTTCGCGGAGGAAGTGCTGAGTCTCTTCAACGACGACCCCGAAGTCATACGGCTCGGCGTGATTCGGCTGTGGTACATCGTTTGTCCCGAACTCGTCAACGTCTTAATGGAAGGTTTATCGGGTGCACTGCGCGGCTACGGAATTTCGCTGACGCCCGCCGTGATAACTTTGATTTGCGTGTGCGGCGTGCGCGTGACGTGGGTTTTCACCGCCTTTGCAAAAATCCCGACCTACTCAACGCTAATGGCAGTCTACCCGATAAGTTGGTTTATCACGACGATATTTTTAATCGCGGCGTATTTTTATCACGTCAAGCGTCTCAAGCCCGCTCGTAATTAAATATGCGTGGCGGCTTTTTTCAAAAGAACATTTCTGATATAATTTGCATAAAAGACCGGCTATAAAAAGTCAAGTAGTGGAAG
>CAMYWI010000032.1 GCA_947302675.1 uncultured Selenomonadales bacterium
TGACGATTGGTTGGGGCACGCTCGGCATTGAATGGGGCGTCCCGATTTTCGCGGCGTATGTTCGCACGAGCCGCTTTACCTATGAGCTTATGGAGCGCACGGGCGAATTTACAATCTGCGTTCCTTACGGCGAACTTTCTAAAGAAGGGGCTAAGGCAATCGGGATTTGCGGGAGCAAGTCAGGGCGCGACCTTGACAAGTTGGCGAAGGCGGGCGTTCACCTTGTCGACGCGGATATTGTTCGTCCGCCCGCGATTAAGGAGTTGCCGCTAACTTTGGAATGCCGCGTTGTCTTCAGTCAGTTGCAGCCGGTCAAAGACATTTCCTATCGATTCGGCAAGTTTTATCCGGAAACTGGCGAGCACTCCGCGCCGCACGTCGCCTACTATGGAGAAATTCTCAAGGCTTATATCATTGAAGATTGAAATTATTCTTGGCAATGAAAAAATCCCGCCGCTTGACGGGATTTTTTTTATAAGCCTAACGAGTTCCAGATTGAATCGACGCGAGCTTTGACTGTGGAAGACATTTCGATTTCGTCAGGCCACTCGCGCAGGTGACCTTCCTCCGCCCACGTTTTAGTTGCGTCAATGCCGAGCTTTGCTCCCCACTTTGCATAGGGCGACGAGTGATCCAAAACGTCAAGCGGTCCGTGAACAATTTCGAGGTCGTGTTCGGCGTCAATGTTGTTGAAGACGCGCCACGCAACCTCGCTCAAATCTTGAACGTTGACGTGCGAATCGACGACGACAATCATTTTGACGTTCATCATTTGCCCCAAACCCCACAGCGCGTGCATAACCTTCCGCGCGTGCATGGGGAATTGTTTTTTTATCGAGACGATAACGCAGTCATGAAAGACGCCTTCGAGCGGCATGTTGATATTGACAATTTCAGGCAGGAGTTGTTGCAGGAGCGGCAGGAAAATTCTCTCGGTCGCCTTCGCCATGTAACAATCTTCCATTGGCGGCTTGCCCACGACCGTCGCGAAGTAAATCGGATTTTTTCTGTGCGTAATGCAAGTGACGTGGAAGACGGGATAATCGTCGGCGAGCGAGTAATAGCCGGTGTGGTCGCCAAAAGGTCCTTCGCGGCGAAGTTCGTCGGTCGCAACGTAGCCTTCCAAAATAATTTCGGCGGTCGCGGGAACTTCAAGGTCAACTGTCTTGCACTTTGTCAGCTCGACGGATTTTTTCCTCAAGAAACCCGCGAAAACCATTTCATCAACGTCGCGGGGCAAGGGCGCAGTCGCGGCGTAGGTGACAGCGGGGTCAGTGCCGATTGCAACAGCCGCCTCGATTTTATTTTCGCCCAAAACTTTTGCGTCACGAAAATTTTCCGAGCCGTTCTTGTGAATGTGCCAATGCATACCGGTCGTGCGTGCGTCGTATTTTTGAAGGCGATACATGCCGACGTTGCGCTTGCCAGTCGTGGGGTTTTTGGTGAAGACGAGCGGCAAAGTTATAAAAGCTCCGCCGTCCTTTGGCCAGCATTTCAAAATCGGAATTTTATCCAGAGACGGATTGACTTCGACGACTTCTTGGCAGGGCGCGTTCTTGACGTACTTTGGAAAGTTAATCGCCTTGTGCGCGGTCGAGACGATTGAAAAAATGTTGGAGCGATTTTTGAACGACAGATAAGGCAACTTCATGATCTCGCGAATGTCGTCCGCCGCGTCGTCCAATTTCTCGACGCCCAACGCCAAAGCCATGCGCTCATAACTTCCAAACGCATTCATTAAAACGGGCATGTCGTAGCCGCGAACATTTTCAAACAGCAATGCGACGTTGCGGCTGTCCTTAAACTTCGACACGCGGTCGGTTATCTCGGTTATCTCAAGCTCCGCGTCGACCGGAACTTTTATCCGCTTAAGCAAATTCCTTTCCTCTAGCGCGTCAATGAACTCGCGCAAATCTTTGTAAGCCAATTAATCATCTCCCTTTTTATTAACGCAATGACAAAGTAACGGGGCAGTGGTCGCTGCCGAAAATTTCACTCTCAATCGTGGCGTCGACAACTCGCTCCGCCAGCCGCGCAGATAGCAAAAAATAATCGATACGCCAACCGGCATTGGTGAGCCGCGCCTTGCGAAGATAACTCCACCAAGTGTAAGCTCCCGTCAAGGTCGGGTTTCTTTGGCGAAAAATATCGACGAAACCCGCGCCGAGCAGTTCAGAAAATTTGCCGCGCTCCTCGTCGCTGAATCCCGCGCTGTGATGATTCGACGCGGGATTTTTTAAATCTAT
Source organism: uncultured Selenomonadales bacterium (assembly GCA_947302675.1). Next base: position 2,247 of record CAMYWI010000032.1, read on the forward strand.
CGGCTCGTGCGCCACATTAAAATCTCCACACACGACGACCGGCTTAATCGCGTCCAAACTTTTAAGGTAGTCGCGAAAAAAATTTTCCCACGTCATGCGCCGCGCCAACCACTCCAAGTTGTGCGAGTTCGGAACGTAGACATTGACGAAAAAAAATTCTTCAAGCTCAAGAGTTATGACGCGCCCTTCCATGTCGAACTCCTCGACGCCAATTCCGCAAGTGAAATTCTTCGGCTCGACGCGCGAGAAAATTGCCGTACCCGAATAGCCTTTCCTGTCGCCGTAATTCCAAAACTGCTTGTAGCCGTCAAGCTCCAGAATCGCCTCGCCCGCCTGCATTTTTATTTCCTGCACCGCAAAAATATCCGCGTCTAGTTTTTTGAACGCCGGCATGAAATCTTTTTTGAGCCGCGCCCGCAACCCGTTCACATTCCACGATACGAACTTCATAACAATTTCTCCTAAATTAATATCAAGCAATGGAAAGCGAAAACCCGGTCGCGCATGGACGCGCGACCGCCCGCGCTATTTCGCGTGACGCGAAATCAGCGGGTCGTACGCCCTTTCTTTGCATACTTTCTTTGGGCGCAGCAAAGAAAGTATGAGAAATCCACGTTCCATGATACGAACTTCATAACAATTTCTCCAAAATCCCTAGTCCCTAAATGAAAATGACTTGCCTCCGACAAACGCTCTTCGGAAACAAGCCATTTTTCCAAGATAAGATTTGCAATTCAACGCTTAGAGTTTCTTCACGTTGGCTGCCTGCGGACCGCGCTCGCCCTCGATAATGTCGAATTCTACGTTCTGACCCTCGTCGAGAGTTTTGTAGCCGTCACTTTGAATAGCCGAGAAGTGCACGAAGACATCGTCGCCCTCTTCGCGAGCAATGAATCCGTAACCCTTTTCCGCGCTGAACCACTTTACCTTACCAACTGCCATGTTTGAATACCTCCAATAAGTTTATCGCTCTTGTGCGCAAGCTGTCTAATTATAGTCACCTACAACTTTCCTGTCAACCAATAAAATTGACATAGGAAGAATAACTTTTACAACGTAGGACATTGCGCCGCGAAAAAAGACCGCCCCCACATTTTCTGCAGGGCAGTCTTTTTTAATCACTCGGCAAATCGCCGCTTAGGTTCATTCTTGCAAAGTAGCTCCGTTGAGTTCTTCGGCGCGTTTGTCGAAACGGCTCATGATCTCGTTGTAGGTTTGCTTGGAAATGTCAGGCATGTTGTCTTGACCGGTCATTTTATTCCAGGTCGCGCCCGCCTGCTTAAAGCCCTCTTCGACAGCCGCACGCATTTGCGAAAGTCTTTCGGGGTCATTGCCCGCTATCGCCGTCGCCAAGTCGAAAATGCGCGAAGAGACGGCGTCAACTGACCAGGCTCCGCCCTCGCTGATAGCTTTCTTTGCGTCTTCGGGATTAGTCGCGACTTCCGGCAAGGCAAAGCGCGAGGCGTCAATCTGCACGCCGTTAAAGTTCAAAATGCCGACGCCTTCATCGAACCAACCTTGAAGTTTGTCGTTGGATTCGGTCAACGCTTGAATCATGATATTGAGCATGGTTTCTTCCTGCGTCGCCAAATCCTCTTTGAGTGCGCTGACCTGTTCGGCGGAAAGTCCTTTGGTTGACTTGGTGCTCTCGTCCTCGACGGAGAAATCATTTTGAGTTGTCGTCTTTTGAGCTGCCGCTTGCTTAGCCGCGTCGGAAATGTCCAACTCGAAGGCGTCGCCGACTTTTGCCGCGTCGGATTGATTCGACGAACTCTGCGCGGTCGATTTGGCGTTCGAGGCGTTCTTCGCCTGCGCGGCGTACTGCGCGTAGCCTCTGGAAATACTGCTTACGTCCATGTTTAAAACCTCCTTTGAATGAAAACCGATTCACAAACTCGCGGCAATCACATCCGCAAAAGCTCCATTAAGTCCAAACTTTGGCGCGGCTCCAATTTTGTTTCGGGTGAGCCGTCGACTTTGGGCGGCGCGGAGTAATCGGGCACGGGCACCATGTGCGGTTTCTTGCGGAATTGTTCAGTGACTTTTCCGTCCGTGTAGGTCGTTACCAAGATCGAGCCGTCGGGCATGAACCGCCGGACTTTTTCCACGCTTAGGAAAGTATTCACGTTGCCCGCGAGTTCCTCTTGAAGTTCGTCAATCTCGTCGAGTTGCTCTTGAACTTCCTCCATTTCCTTAACGTCGCTTTCAACGTCGGAAATCTTTTGGGCGAGAATTTTTGCGTACTCCGATGAAACGCCGCCCGCCGCTTTGTATGAAGACTGCGCGGAATTTTTACCGACTCCCGCCGCAGAATTTGTGACTTCCCAAATTTCCATGTCGTTCACGCTCCCAAAATTTTTTCAAATAATTTATCGGCATTTGGGGCGCAATGCTAAAATTTTTCTATTTATAACATTTGCGGGCGCACTTGTCAATTTCAAAAACTATGATATATTTTTCGGCATGAATAGAATAAAAAACGAGCGCGGCTTTCTCCTGCTCAACGTAGTTTTCTTGACGCTGATAACTTCCTTCGCCGCAATGATTTTGATTAACGCCGCCCCGCGTGCTAAGAATTCGCAGTCGACTATCCGATTGATCGCGCTTTACTTGGCAGAAGAACAATTTGCCGAACTTGAGAGTGCGGCGGCTGTTGAAAAAGTTGCTCCGACAAATTCGACGACCACAAGAAATTTCGACGGCAGAGATTATACAATCCAGACGGAAGTTAGCAACGAGACAGAAGTTGACGACGAGAATTTATACAAAGTCGAGGTCACGGTGAGTTGGACGGACTATGGGAAAAATTTTTCGGTCACGGCGCAGAGGAGGATTTTGGTTGCGGAAAATTCGTAGTGGCGGGTTCATAGTTTTGGAGTTCGCGATAGCTTTGCCGCTCTTGATTTTGGTCATATACGGTTTGGCGATTGTAAGCGTGAAAGTTTTCCAACTTGGCAAGATTCAGCTCGCCGACTATGTGCTTGAGGAGGAGGCGCGATACGTCATGGAGCTGATAACTCAAAAGGCGCGTGCCGCCAAAACCGTTGAGACTGACACTAACAAAATCACAATCATTTATCACGCGGTCGACGATTTTACTGATTATTACACCCAAATTGACGAGCACAATACCGCATATTATTTTTTTTCGGATAGGGACGTTTGGGAGACGCAAATAATTTGCCCGCACACAAAAGAAGGCAGAGATTATCCAAATCTCTACGCGGAGCATCAAGAAAACGTTTACAGCAACCCGATAACGGGCGAAAATTTTTTCGGCGACACCAAATTAAATTCCTTGAAATGTGATATCGACAAAGATAAAAAGAAAAAGATTTTGCGCATTGAATTGGAAATGGAAAGTTTGGTGTCGGGTCATAAAATAAAAATAGCTACGGCGGTTTTCATGCCGAGCTACGACGGAGATTAGCAGATGAATCAGAAAGGCTTCGCGACGATTTTGGGGCTGTGTTTGATTTTAGCTATTGCGCTTGTCGTCAAGGGGATTCAAGAGTCGGAGGGCAATCACGCTTCCGAGATGACGGATTTTCAAACCGAATATGATTTGCAAAGCGCGGCGGAGAGTGGAATTTATATGGCGGCGGCGATTGTCAAAGAAAATCCCTTGCCGCCTAACACTGTCTATGATCAATCGATAGTTTATAGAGAAGAAATCCAAGAACAAGGCAAGGTGATAAATGGCAAGGAGATAGAAACTTCGAGCGGCTCAATCAAGGTCAACGTTTGGGCTGAGCGCGTGATTATCAAACCTTACGAAGTAAACTACAGCAGAAAAAGGAATAATAAATATTATAGGACATATCCTTTTATTGACGAAAACAAACAATTTCTTGGTTGGAAAGGTTATGTATTTTTCAGCGTGGCGGAACTCGTAAGCACGCGCACGGGCGGAACGTTGAATCGTCGCGCTTTCGCCTATGTTGTCGAATCTGCTATAAAAGAAAGAATCGGCTACATAAAGGAAGAAATTCCTGTCACTGAAAATGAGAAAAATATCATTCACTTTATGAACGAGGCAAAAGGCGATTTTTATTATGAAAAAGTTAATAATCCCGACAGAAAGTGAGTAGTTTCTCATACTTTCTTTGCTACGCCCAAAGAAAGTATGCAAAGAAAGGGCGTTTCAACCGGCTGTTGTCGCATCACGCGACAGGACGGCAATAGCGATACTACGATTCACTTTATGGATAACACAAAAATTCTAGATAATGATTTTTTTTATAGACCAAACGACGACCCGACTAAATAAGTTACTTTTAAAAAGTAACCAAACAGATAATTATTCGTAGCGCAGGGCGTCAATCGGGTCGAGACGCGCCGCCTTCCGCGCAGGTAACATTCCGAAAAAAATTCCGACGAACAGCGAAAAGCCAAAGCTCGCCGCGATACTCAAGCCGCTAATAACCGTCGTGAAGTCGCCGAACTTTGAGATTGCCTGCGCGGCTCCAATGCCGATAACAATCCCGATAAGCCCGCCGATTATGCTAATCATCGTCGATTCGATTAGGAATTGGAGCATGATTGAGTTGTAGGTCGCGCCGATTGCCTTGCGAATTCCGATTTCGCGCGTGCGCTCGGTGACGGAAACCATCATGATATTCATAATGCCAATGCCGCCGACGATTAGCGAAATGCCCGCGATTGACCCCAAGAGCAGTGTTATCATTGTCGTCGTTGAAGTCATTGTCTCCATTAAACTAGTTAAGTTACGGACGTTGAAGTCGTCCTCCGCGCCCGCGCGGATTCTGTGGCGTTGCCGCAAAAGTTTTTCAATGTTGCTTTGAACTTCGTCCATCTTGTCGGCGTCGCTGACTTGAACGTTTATACTGCGCACGTAAGTTATGCCGATAAGTCGTTCCTGCGCGGTCGTCAAGGGAATTAAAACAACGTCGTCTTGGTCTTGACCGCCCGAAGATTGCCCCTTACTCGCCAGGACGCCGATAATCGTATAGGGCGCGTTGCCAATGCGAATTTTTTTGCCAACGGGATTGACTTCGCCAAAAAGATTTGCCGCGACGGTCGAACCGATAACTGCGACGCGATTGCGAACGTCGACATCATGTTGGCTGAAGAAAAGCCCGCTCTTCAACGTGAGCGATTGAATTGCGACATATTCGGGGATAACGCCCGTCACGGTTGAGTTCCAATTCTCATGACCGTAAACAATTTGATAGCTACCCTGCACCGTCGGCGAAATGTAGTCGACATTTTTTATTTTATCCTTAATGGCTTCGGCGTCGGCGTAGGTTAAGGTCGTGACGGAGCCAGCCGCGCCTCTTGGACCGCCGCGATTGGAACTACCCGACATGACGATTAGCATATTCGAGCCGAGCCGCGAGATTGAGTCGACGACATTTTTCTTTACGCCCATGCCGACGCTGACCATTGCGATAACCGCCGCCACGCCGATTATTATTCCAAGCATTGTCAAAAGCGTCCGCAACTTGTTCGCGACGAGACTCAAGCCCGCCATTTTTAAAAGTTCAGTGAAAAGCATTTCTACCCCTTAAAAATTTTAATCGAAGGTTTTAGTTCTGTGTAATCTGACCCGCAAATCACGCAATGAAACAAGTTGAAAAGGAAAGTCGGATAAGCCGCGTCTTCGCCGAAATATTTTTTGAAAGTATCTTCGACGGCTTGATTCAGTTCCTCTGTAACCCCGTCTTTGTAAATTTGATTTCTAACGATCCAGAAGTTATCCAAAATGCGGAGCAGGAAACTTTTTATACGGTATTGAAGAATTTTGTTGTCCCTGAGAAAATCCTCCGTAGCAAAAAATTCGTCAAGGTAGCGCAAGACTTTTATCTGGTCAGAGATGAACTTCGCTACTCGTTCCGGAGTAAAATTTGAATTACTATCCGAGTCGGGCGACCTTCGATAAATGTAAAACGGAATTGGCGTCTTGACAAAAGTTTTCGCATGTAAAAGCCACTTCAATGCCATAACTCTAGGGTCGAGGAACGTATAAAAGACAAAATCGTTCTCTATGAAAAATTTTCGATTAAAGATGTTGTGTTGAAGGTCAATGCCCATGCTAAACCATTCGTTGACGCGATAATTTAAATCATTCGGCATGACTTCAATGTTGTCGACAGTATTTGCGTCGTAATTGACAAGTGCCAATGGCTTATCTTCGCTAATTATGCCGTCGGAATCCGTAGTTAAATATTTGCACGTGTGAACAACGTCGGCTTGCGAAAGTTCAGCAACTTCATACATATGTTGCAGGGCGTGCGACAGATACATATCGTCATCATGCAGAAACATAATATATTTGCCCCGCGCGTCATGCAAAAGCATGTTGTGATTGTATGTTGAGCCAAAATTCTTTCCATTGCGATGAAGTTTTATCTTGCCGGAGGAAATTTCGGCGGCGTATTTTTGCTCGACAAAGTCAGCCGAACCGTCAGTTGAGCCGTTGTCGCGAATGATAATTTCGTAGTCTTGAAAATTTTCCTGGTTGAGTGCGCTGTCGAGGCATTGCTCGATATAATGTCTTCGATTGTACATGGGAACAAGCACAGAAACTTTTGGCATGTCCATAAAAAAATTCCTCCTTAAACGATATCGATAACTTCATGCGAATCTTTGGTGATGTCCTTGACGATTTGCCCGTCCTTGACGAGGATTTGACGGTCGGCGGCTTGCGCAATGTCCGGCTCGTGCGTAACTAAAATTATCGTTGAACCGGCGGCGTGCAGGTCGCGAAAGATTTCCATGATCTCGCCGGTTGACTTGGTGTCGAGGTTTCCGGTCGGTTCGTCCGCCATAATGATTGACGGTTTCATTGCTATTGCCCGCGCGATGGCAACTCTTTGACGTTGACCGCCTGAAAGTTCACTGGGCAAATGACCTGCGCGGTCGGCGAGCGAAACTTTTTCCAACGCCTCCATTGCCAACGCAAGCCGCTCCTTTGTACTTAAGCCCGCGTAAACTGCCGGCAACGCGACGTTCTCCAAACTCGTCAACTTCGGTAG
>CAMYWI010000033.1 GCA_947302675.1 uncultured Selenomonadales bacterium
TCGCGACCCCAACCTTGGCAAGGTTGTGCTCTACCACTGAGCTACTTCCGCTCGTCTTAATCCTAAACTTGCGCTTGTGATTAACACGTTGCGAATTATAAGGGCTTTATTTGCTTTTGTCAAGAAGAATTTTTACGCGGCAAGATTTTTTTATGCTATAATCGACGCGGTGATTGAAATGAAAAAAATTCTAATCGTGATTCTAATAATGCTCGCGACGTTTTTAAATCCCGCGCAGGCGTTGGCGGCGGACGCTTGGGCAATCGCGGCGGAGGCTTTGGGCGTGTTGGCGGCGTATCAATCGACACTCAAACAAATGCTCGCGCTCGGCAACAACGTCAACGCGCAAATGGGAGTTCGCCAGCAGGACATGGAAAAGAACGGCGTCGATAAAAATCAGCGCGAAGTTGAACTAGTCAATTCGATTATGCGGCGGCTTGTGAACGGCGGGCAATATGAACTGCGCGTGAACTCCTTGCCGTTCGTGTGGAGCGTCAACGACGACGACAAGTTCAACGCGGCTTGCTACCCCATGAATTATATCAGCATCAATCGCGGACTGGTCAGGAATTTAAACGGCGACGAGAATCAAATTGCCGCCGTCCTCGCTCACGAGATGACGCACGGCATTGAACAACACTCCGCCAAAAGTTACGCGCAAGCCGTCGCGCAGTCGCTCGGCGCAATGGTTGTCGGCATGAACACCGACAACGGCTCCAACATTGACTGGGGAAAGTTCAACGGCATGATTGGCTACTCTATCGCGAAAAATATCAATGTGCCCGTCGAGTACGAGGCGGACGAGGGCGGCTTTTATCTCATGACAAGCGCGGGCTTTAATCCTGGCGGCTCGGCGGCGGCGATGAATCGGCTCGGTTACTACGTGCGCTACGAGACGCAAGATATTTGGGAGTATGACGCCCGCGATAAAAGCAGTGACGAAACTTTCAGCGACCACCCCGACACCGATAAGCGCGAGACTAAAATGGTTGAGCTGATGACGGATTACGGCGGCGGGCATGTCACGGTTGCGCGGGACGGGCGAGCTTATAAAGTTTTCGTCGACGGCGCGGAGATTTTTTATTCGATAAACACGGGCGACAATCCGACAAGCGCGGCGGTCAATGCCTATTACTTCGCGGGCGGCTTGTCGAAGGCGTTTCATGATTTTGATTCGGTCGAGGAGTGGAATTTTCGGCGAGGCGTCTCGAATCAGATTGAGTTCTTGACGGACGCGCCGGCTTATCGCGAACTGCGCGAGCTGTCTTTTATGTACAATCTCGGCGAAAAGATTCGCGAGGCGGTCACGACGGCTTATCAAAATGAAACGCCCGCCACTCGCAAAAAGATTCGTGACGACGATAAAGACCGCGAAAAGTTTTGGGCGAAGATAAAAGCCGACGCCGACTCCGCTAAAACTAAAGCGGCGACTCAACTGCGCGTCAACGCCGATATTTATAACGACTACGGGCAAGGCGAACTTGCGCTTAAACAGATTGAACGCGCCCTTAATGCCAAGAATCAAGACGACGTGGCGGAGTGTTTGTCGATTCGCGGGCGGGCAAAGGCGATTGTCGGCGACTACGACGGCGCACTTGCGGACGCGGACGCGGCTGTCGAGAAAGATTCAGGCAACCTGTACAACTTTTTAAATCGGGCGGACGTGCGTCACATGCGCGGCGAGTTGGAGCTTGCGTTTGCCGACATTGACCGCGCTTTGGCAATCGACGAGAACAACGCCATTGCCTACAAGTTGCAGGGTGACATTTTCGACGAGCAAAGCAAAACTGCGGAGGCTGAGCTGAGTTATCGCAAGTGCTACGAGTTGGCGAAGAGAAATCCGAACTCAATCCCGCTGACTTATCTTGAGAAGATTGACCCGGCGGCGGCGGAAAAAATTCGCAAAGCAAAGGAGAAAAATTAACCCTTTCTTCCTCGCAAAAAAGGTTTCAAAGAATCGTTATTTAACTTACTTTCTTTGTTGCGGCAAAGAAAGTAAGCAAAGAAAGCCGCTTAGACCGGCTGTGAAACATCCTGTTTCAGACGCCGGCGGCGCACATCCATGTGCGCCGGGTCTCAACCACCCGCTACTATTCCTTATTTTTGGTTTCATTAAGGAGGATTTACATTGATTGAACCGTTCAAGGAAAGAATTTACGTGACGCGCCCAGTCTTCCCGACGATTGAGGAAGTCACGGAGAAATTGCGCGACATTTGGGCGGCGAAGTGGCTCACCAACAACGGACCGCAACACACCATGCTTGAGCAGGAGCTTAGAAATTTTTTGCGCGTGCCGTATTTGTCGCTGTTCAACAACGGGACGATTGCGCTAATGGTTGCGTGTCAAAGCCTGCGACTGAGCGGCGAAGTTATCACGACGCCTTTCACTTTTGCCGCGACGCCGCACGTCTTGAGTTGGAATAATATCGCGCCGATTTTCTGCGACGTCGACGCCGAGACGATGAACATTGACGCCGATAAAATCGAGTCGATGATAACGCCGCACACGACCGCTATCCTTGCCGTGCATGTGTTCGGGACGCCCTGCGACGTTGAGAAGATTCAGGAGGTTGCCGACCGCTACGGCTTGCGCGTGGTTTATGATGCGGCTCATGCGTTCGGCGTCGAGATTGACAATCAAGGTATCGGCAACTTCGGCGATATTTCTATGTTCAGCTTTCACGCGACGAAACTTTATCACACGGTCGAGGGCGGCGCGTTGGTTCACGGCGATAAAAATCTCAAGGCGCGGATTGACCTGCTCAAGAACTTTGGGATTAAGAACGAGGAAGAAGTTGTCATGCCTGGCATAAACGGCAAGCTTGATGAGATTCGCGCGGCGATTGGCAGAATCATGCTTAACTACGTCGAGGGCGAGCGGCAGAAAAGAATTCGCTTGCATGAAATTTATAGCGAGGAGCTTGCCGATGTTGAAGGGCTTAAACTCATGCCGACCTGCGCGGCGGGCGTCAAGCTCAACTATCAGTACTATGTTATTCGGATTGACGAGAAAATTTTTGGGCGGTCGCGGGATTTTGTATATGACGAGCTGAGAAAGTACAACGTCTTCGCGCGGAAGTACTTTCATCCGCTGTGCAGTGAGTTCACTTGCTATCGTCAGCTGAATTCGTCGCGCGTCGAAAATCTTCCCGTTGCAAATGTCATCGGGCAACAAGTCTTAAGCTTGCCAATGTACGGCGGCTTGACCGAAGATGACGTTAGAAAAATCTGCGCGATTATCAAAAGTTTTCGGAGGGCGAGCTTATGAAATGCTTTGTGTGTAATGGAGAAATGCGCCCGTTCATGAAAAAATCTTTTGGCATGAAAAACCTCGACGCTTGCGAGTATGTTCGTTGCGAGGAATGCGGGCTGGTTGTCGCCAAAACTCTTTACGAAATGCCGCGCAGTGCTTGGGAGGAACTCAACCGCGAGTGCCACGCCGCCTATCAAAATACAAATGAACTCGCGATTGATCCGCGCTGGTTGGAGCGTCTCAAGGCGCAGGCAAAAGTTTTGTCGGAGCTGATAAATCTTGGTGTGCTTGAAAAATCTGCGCGGGCTGTCGACTATGGCGCGGGCGACGGAAAATTATCGGCGTTCGTCGGCGGCGACTGGCTTAAAAAGTTTGATGAGTACATGGCGCGACCGAACGAAAATTATTTGTCGGCGGAAGAACTCAAGCCCGCGAGTTTCGACTTCGTGATAACGTGCTCGGTCTTTGAACACTTGTTAGGAAGAAACGACGTGGAAAAAATTTTCGCACTGTTGAAGTCGGACGGGATTGCGGCAATTCATACGCTGATTTGTGAAGAAGTGCCGAGAGATCCGAATTGGTTTTATCTTCAGCCCGTGCATTGTACTTTCTGGACAAACGCCGCCATGCAAAAAATTTTCAAGCAATACGACTTCAAGGCTTGCGCGTACCACGTCGAGGCGCGGTTGTGGCTCATGTTCAAAGACGCGGAAAAATCTGCGCGGCTTGCAAATTCGCAGTGGATATTGAGCAATGACTTTGTAGACTATTGGAAAGTGAAACCGTACAGATGATTGAAGAAATTTTGTTGCGCGACCAAACGACCGGCAAGAATATTATTTGGGCGAACGCCGAGTTTGGCGACAAAGAAATTCAACTCGACGACGTTAAAAGGATTGAGCCGCGTTGGAAGAAACTTCGCGAACATCAAAAGCTCCGCACGAAAGTCCGCGCAGAGATTTTCACGCCGCCCGAAATTTGCAAGCTCCAGAACGATTTGATTGCCGCCAATAAAAAATCTTGGCAAGACTTTATCGACGCGAAATTTCTTGAGATAACTTGCGGCGAGGCCCCCTACCTTGTCAGCCGATACAACGCCGTCACGGGCGAGCCGATTGAAATTTCTCAGCGCGTCGGGCTTTTGGATAGGAAACTCCGCGTCGTCAATCGCGAGACTTCCGCCGTCGCCGATTGGATTAACTTCACACGCCGCGCAGTTCAAAGCATTTACGGTTACGACTTTCAAGGCGATAATCTTTTCCTCGCCCGCCGAAATGTCTTCGAGACCGTCAAAGATTATTACGCGGAAAAATTTTCTCGCGAGCCGCGCGAAGATTTTTTATTTGAAGTCGCCGAGATTATCTCGTGGAACCTTTGGCAAATGAACGGCAGGACAAACGCAATTCCTTACTATGAACCGCCGCCAAAAAAAACTACAGAAAATCCAAAGCAAGGAACTTTAGGATTCGGAAATGAATATGAACCTGAACGCGAACCCGAAAATGTTTATTGCAAAATTATGAATTGGACGACGGGCGAGCCGTTTGAATTCATAACCCTGACGGAAGGAGCGCGACTATGAACTATGAAGTTTCCAAGCACAGATTGATTTACGTCTTCGGGATTGCCGCCGATACTCACAACGGGCTTTTGAAAATCGGCGACACCACAATCACGACCGCCGATAAAAATCTGCCGCCGAATTGCAAAGCACTCAATCAAGCCGCCCTTAAACGCATTAAAGAATATTCAAACACGTTGGGCGTCGCGCCTAAGCTTTTGCACACCGAGCTTGCCGTCGACAACAAAAATAATTCGTTCAGAGATTATCGCGTTCATCGTGCGCTGAAAAATTATAGAAAAGAACTCGCGGGCACGACCGGGCGCGAATGGTTCCGCGTCGACCTCGCGACTGCCATTAAAGCTATCGCCGCCGTCAAGCAAGGCAAAAAATTTAGCGCGGACAACAAAAATCTCCGCGAAGAAATTATCCTTCGCCCCGAACAGGAAGACGCCGTTAACAAAACCGTTGCCCACTTCAAAGCCGATAACAAATTTCTCTGGAATGCCAAAATGCGTTTCGGCAAGACCCTCTGCGCGCTCAAAGTCGTTAAGGAAATGAACTTCGCCAAGACGATTATCATCACGCACCGCCCCGTTGTTAAGGACGGCTGGTTTGAAGACTTCGATAAAATTTTCGGCGGCACCGATTATATCTGCCTCACCAAAGACGACGACATTGCGGGCGTTAAAAATAATTTCGTCTACTTCGCCTCTCTTCAAGACCTGCGCGGCTCCCAAAGTGTCGGCGGCAAGCACGATAAAAATTCTGCCGTCTTCAAGACGCAATGGGATTTCGTCATTGTCGACGAGGCGCACGAAGGCACTCAAACCGAACTCGGCGACGCCGTGATTAAAAAGCTCGTCAAGAAGAAAACTAAGTTCCTCGCGCTCAGCGGCACGCCCTTTAATCTCCTTGAAGACTTCGCGGGTGATAACGTCTACACTTGGGATTACGTCATGGAGCAACGCGCCAAAGCCGCTTGGACTAAAGAGAACTTCGGCGACTCCAACCCCTATGACGAATTGCCGCGCATGAATATCTTTACTTACAATCTCGGCAAGCTCTTTAACTACGTCGACGCGGAAGATATTTCGTTCAGCTTTAAAGAGTTTTTCCGAACCGACGGCGATAACTTTGTTCACGCGGACGACGTTAAAAGTTTCCTCAATCTGCTCGTCAAGCGCGACGAAAATAATTATCCGTTCAGCCGCGCAGATTATCGCGAAATGTTCAAGCACACGCTCTGGATTATTCCCGGCGTCAAGGAAGGTAAAGCCCTCAGCAAACTTTTGAAAAGCCACGAAGTTTTTGGCGGCTTTGAAATTGTCAACGTCGCGGGCAACGGCGACAGCGACGACGAACCCGCCGACGCCCTTAAAAAAGTTCGTGACGCTATCGACAATCACAACTACACGATAACTTTGTCCTGCGGCAAGCTCACGGCGGGCGTCACCGTGCCCGAATGGACGGCGGTCTTCATGCTCGCGGGCAGCTACTCGACTTCCGCCGCAAGTTATCTCCAAACGATTTTCCGCGTCCAAAGCCCGTGCAATAAAGGCGGCGTCTCGAAAAGAAATGCCTACGTCTTCGACTTCGCGCCCGACCGTACGCTTAAAGTCGTCGCCGAGTTCGTCAAAGTTTCCACCCGCGCAGGGAAAGCTACCAACGCCGACCGTGAAAATCTGCGCGAACTCTTGAACTTTTGCCCCGTGATTGCCGTCGAAGGCTCCGAGATGAAAACTCTCGACGCCACCAAACTTTTGCACCGCATTAAACGCGCTCAAGCCGAACGCATCGTTCGCAACGGCTTCGACGATACCAACCTTTACAACGACACCCTCCGCGACCTCACCAACCTTGACTTGGAAAAGTTCATTGACCTCAAGAAAATTATCGGCGCGTCAAAGCCGACTAAGAAACTGCATGATATTACCGTCAACGCGCAAGGGCTTGACAATGAAAAATTCGACGGCGACCCCTTCAAGGCTCGCAAGCCGCAAACGCCCGAAGAAAAAGAAAACGCTCGCCGCGCCGCCGTCAAACGCAATGCTATTCTGATTCTGCGCGGGCTGTCAATTCGTATGCCGCTCCTCATTTACGGCGCGAACATTGACGTTGACGACGACTTTAAGATTGAAATGTTCCTCGACCCGCAAATCGTTGACGACGCAAGCTGGGCTGAATTCATGCCTAACGGCGTCACGCGCGATAAGTTCAAGCTCTTTATCCCTTACTACGACCCCGAAAATTTTATCAACGCCGGCAAAATCGTCCGCGAACGCGCCATAGCTGCCGACGACCTCAAGCCCTCCGACCGCGTCGCCAAAATCGCCGAGCTGTTCGCCACCTTCAAGAATCCCGATAAGGAGACCGTCCTCACGCCCGCCCGCGTCGTCAAGCTCCATATCGACGCCGCCTTCGACGATAAATTTTTCACGCCCGATAAGAAAATCCTCGACATCAACGCGAAAACGGGCTTGTATCCGCTCTACGTCGCTTATAAAATTTTTCGGGCGCGGCTCGGCAACGTCAGCGAAGATAAAATTCCGCTCGACGAACTCCGCCGCCTCTGGGATATGACCGTCGCCGATAATGTCTTTGTCATTTGCAAAACCCCGATGGCTAAGGCGATTACGCGCAGGACGCTCGTCGGTTATCGCCCCGCCGCCGTCAATGCTCATTGTTTCGACGACCTCATCAATCAGCTCAAGCATAAGCCCGATCAATTCCTTAAGCGCGTCACCACTAAAAATTTCTGGAATAAAGGAGTTGGCAAAATGTTTTTCGACGGCGTTGTCGGCAACCCGCCCTATCAAATCGTCGGCTCCGGCGACAACAAAAATTTCGCCGCGCCCATTTATCACGAGTTCATTAAGATTGCTTACAACAAAAATCTCACCGCTAAAGCGAGCTTGATTCACCCCGCGCGGTTTCTTTCTAATGCGGGAGCAATTCCAGGCGACTTCTCGGAAAAATTTCTTCAAGGTAAGCACGTTAAAGTTGTTAAGCATTTTATAAAGAGCGACGAACTTTTTCCAAACACCGACATCAAGGGCGGCGTCGCCATAACTTTTTTTGACGCCAAAGAAAATTTCGGCGCGATTGGAATTTTTATTCCGTTTGAAGAGCTTCGCGCCATTCATCAGAAAGTTGTCCTCGACAATAAAAATTTCAGCCCGCTCAGCGAAATTATGACCGGAACTGATATTTATCATTGGACAGAACAAATGCACATTGAAAATCCGAACTTTGTCGCTCGCATGAGCAAAGGACATGAATACGACATATCGACGAATGCTTTTGAATTGTTGCCGGAAATTTTTTTGAACGATAAACCGAACGACGGCAAGGAGTATGTTCAATTTTTGGGGCGCGAAAAAAATAGTCGCGTGTTTAAATGGCTCCGCCGCGATTACTTAAAAGAGCATCCAACGTTTTATAAATGGGAAGTTCTTATACCCGCGTCCAACGGCTCAGGAGCTATTGGTGAAGTGTTGGTAACGCCGCTTGTCGGCTCGCCGCTTGTCGGCTCGCCGCTTGTCGGCCATACAAGCACCTTTATAACGGTCGGAGCGTTCGATAGTGAGGCTCAGGCGCGGGCGTGCTATGCATACATCAAGAGCAAGTTTTGTCGGGCAATGCTGGGCATTCTGAAGGTCACACAGCACAATCCGCCGGCAACGTGGGCGAAGGTTCCGCTGCAAGATTTTAATCCCGCCACGAGCGACATTGACTGGAGCGCGAGCATTCCCGCAATCGACGCGCAACTTTACGCCAAGTACAACTTGAGCGACGCGGAGATAAAGTTTATAGAGACGCACGTTAAAGAAATGAGCTGAGGCGTCCCCCCTTTGTCAAAGCGTGGACTCGCGGAACCAACTTTTGCGGCGGCGCGGCTCCTCTCGCTGAGTTGGCGAATCAATTCATTTTGTTTATTGAACATACTTTCTTTGACCGGGCAAAGAAAGTATGCAAAGAAACCCGCCTCGCGGGGGCGTCGCCGCTTGAACATCCTGTTCAAACGCGGCGTTGTGGGCGCGCGTCCGTGCGCGCCCATCTGCGTTTCGACTAACCGTGACTATTCGACAACAAATTGAGGCTTGAAAAAATTTTCGGGCTGTGATAAACTGCAAGCGTTAAGTTAGACAACTTACGGATCGTTAGCATGGTAGCCACAAAAAGAACCCCGAGCGGCGAACTCGGGGTTCAAACGTCTTGCGACTGTTCGTTTTACAGATTAACGATAACCACTGGGCTTTATCTCTTGTCTGTTGCGCTGATTAGTTGCGCTTGTCGAGCCACTTGCAAACGACGTGCGAGATAATGTTCCCGACGACGGTCGCTCCGACTGTAACGATAAAGATCGTTAGCATGGTACTCACCTCCTTTCATT
>CAMYWI010000034.1 GCA_947302675.1 uncultured Selenomonadales bacterium
CAGTCTTTCTACTTATCTGAGCCTTAAAAATTATGGCACGGGAAATCTCTACCACTATGCGGCGGGTTACATGTTCCTGCGCTACCTCGCCAAGCAAGCCGCCGACTCTTACGATGGCTCAAAAAGTTATGCTTGGAAAAACGGCTCCAAAATTGTAGGAAGTGCCAATGCTGAATTTTTGACCGGCAATGCAAAAAATCAAACTATCATGGCGGGCAAGGGCAATGATACTATTACTGCTTACGGCGAAAATATGAAAATCTTTGGCGACGATGGCGACGATTATATTCTGCCCAGCGCAAGTGCAAAAAATTTGACAGTCACAGCCGGAAACGGAAATGACTCAATTATAAATTACGGCTTAAATAACTCAATCTCAAGTGGCGCAGGCAATGATTCAATCGAAAATAACGGCGCGAATGTCACGATTAACGGCGGCAAAGGCAATGATTCACTTGTCGGCAATGCTGGTAATGACAAACTTTACGGCGAGGCGGGCAATGATACTCTGCGCGGCGGCAAAGGCAATGATTCACTTTGGGGCGACAAAGGCGCGGATATTTTTATTTACGATAGCGGCGACGGCAAGGACACTATCTTCGGTTTCGACGACACAGATCTTTTGCAAATCACGGGAACTTTCGCTGGCACTTACAACAAATCCAGTAAGGAAGTTTATTTCAAGGTCGGCTCGACTAAAAACGCTATTACGCTGAAAGATTTCACCGCAACAACTTTCAACGTCAACGGCACAGCTTATAAAATCAGCGGCTCAAAACTTAAGAAATAAAATCTGCGTGGCAAAAAAATTATCCCGCCGAAAATTCTTGGCGGGATTTTTTGCGTCGTGAATCAGACGAAAAACTTTTCGATAGCCGCCGCGACACCGTCATTGTCGTTATCGAGCGTGACAAAGTCGGCGAGCTTTTTAATTTCGTCAATGGCATTGCCCATAGCTACGCCCACGCCCGCCGTTTGCAAAATCTCTGCGTCGTTGTAGGCGTCGCCAATCGCAACCGCCTCGGCGAGATCAAGTTTCAAAAACTCGCACAGCTCGCGCAAGCCCGAACCTTTAGTGATATTCGCGGGCGACATTTCCAGATTAAAAGCTTCAGCGAAACTTATCGAGAGGTTCAAAGGTTTAATGCGGGCGAAATTTTTGTCGCGAGAAATTTTGTCGCGGTGATAGAGATTGACCTTGATAACTTCGCCGGGATGAGCGCGAACAAAGTCCTTGCAGTCGTCACAGCGCACGCAAATTTTATCGAACATGCTCTGATAAATGCCCATATCGAACGCCGCCATGTTCTGAATATCCGCCTCACGAGCGATTGAGTGGCGGACGGTGTGCAAGTGAATCATTGAATTTTCTTCAAGCCCGAAGTCGATAAGCTTAAAGATAGTCTCCTCGTCAAGCCCGTGAATCTTAATTGGCGCGTCGTTTAAAAAGTCGAAAATCATTCCGCCGCTAATTAAAATTCCGTAGTGCATACCTTTAAAGTCATCGCGGTATTCGGCGAGTTCGGCTAAATTTCTTCCCGTTCCCACGACCACATAAACTCCGCGCTCCAAAAGATTTGCAATGGCGGCTTTGGTTCGCGGCGAAATTTTTTTCTGCGAGTTCAAAACCGTACCGTCCATGTCCAGTGCCAAAAGTTTGTAAGTCATATTAAAACCTCCCGCGCAGATTTTATCACAATCTCAAGCGACAAAAAAGCGTCGAGATTTTTTCCCGACGCCGATATTTATCCCTGTAAATAATTTTTCAGTAGAGACCGCTCGGTTGTTCGCTGAGGCTGATATAAATATTTTTCTTCTGCGTGTAAGCGTTGAGGATAAGCTTGTGCGTCTCGCGACCAATACCCGACTTCTTGTAGCCGCCGAATGGCGCACCGGCGGGCAACTCGTTATAAGTGTTAATCCACATTCTGCCCGTCTCGATTGCACGAGCGACGCGGAGGGCGCGATTGATGTCTTTCGTCCAGACTGCGCCGCCCAAGCCGTACTCGCTGTCGTTCGCCATTTTGATAACTTCTTCCTCGTCGTGGAACTTAATCACGACGGCGACGGGTCCGAAAATTTCTTCGCAAGCCACGCACATTTTATTATCAACGTCGGCAAGGAGCGTCGGTTGCATGAACGCGCCGTTCTCGCCGCCTTCGACAACAGCTTTCGCGCCGCCCGTGATAATTTTCGCGCCTTCGTTCTTGCCAATCTCGACGTACTTCAAAATCTTTTCCAGCTGACGATTGTCAATCTGACTGCCCATTTGCGTATCGGTTTCCCAAGGCAGACCGACTTTCACGCTCTCGAACTTGGCTTTGGCGGCGGCGAGGAATTTGTCGTAAATCGTATCTTGCACAAAAATTCTTGAACCAGCGCAGCAAACTTGACCTTGATTGAAGAGAATGCCCATACAGACGCCGTCAATCGCCTTGTCGAAGTTGCAATCGTCGAAGTAAATGTTCGCGGACTTGCCGCCGAGTTCTAGGGTTGCGGGGATAAGTTTCTTCGCCGCCGCGTCCGCCACGCTGTAGCCGACTTCGGTCGAGCCAGTGAACGCGAGCTTGCTAATGTCGGGGTGGTCGAGGACGTATTGACCAGTTTTGCCGCCGCTACCCGTGACGATATTCACGACGCCCGCCGGAAGTTCTTTCTCGATAAGTTTCATAAGCTCAAGGACGCTGAGCGAGGTCGTACTTGACGGCTTAAAGACAATGCAGTTGCCCGCCGCCAGTGCCGGTGCCAACTTCCAACATGCCATCAAATACGGGAAGTTCCAAGGAACAATCTGCCCGACGACGCCAATCGGCTCGTTGAGAATCAAGCTGATTGTGTTTTCGTTGAGGACGCTTGCGGAACCTTCCTCCGCGCGAATGACGCCCGCGAAGTAGCGGAAGTGGTCGGCACCCATAGGAATATCGACGTTCATAGTTTCGCGAATGGGCTTGCCGTTATCGAGCGTCTCAATCATAGCGAGGTGCGCGGTATTGGCGTCGATAATGTCGGCGATTTTAAGGAGAATAGTTGCGCGTTCGGTGAGCGAAGTTTTCTTCCATTCGGGGAATGCCTTCCACGCGGCTTTGACTGCGTCGTCAACGTCGGCTTTACTGGCGGCGGCAACTTTGCATATGAACTCGCCGTTAGCGGGGTTGTAGACGTTGAAAGTCTTGCCGTCTTCGGCGTCGCGCCACTGCCCGCCGATGTAGAGTTGATAGCTGTCCTGCCAAATTTTTTTCGGAACTGATGCCATAGAAGAATCCCTCCAAAAAATTATTTGTATGCATTATACAGCATTGAAGTTATATCCTGTCAAGCGCGGAGTTTTTATTTCTCAACCAAAATGCGCGGGAAAAGTTGTTCGGGCTTGCCGACTTCGTGATTGACTTCAAGCAAGCCGAAAACTTCCGCGTTGTCGAGTTTTAGTTCCTGCGAAATTTTTAACTGCTCGCAAATTTTCTGCGCGGTCGCGGGCATGAACGGCGAAATTAAAATTCCGACAATTCTCAGCGACTCGGCGAGGTTGTAAAGGACGTTCGCGAGTTCTTGAGCCTGCGCGGGGTCTTTGGTGAGTTTCCACGGCATAGTTTCATCAATGTACTTGTTCGCGCGTCCAATAAATTTCCAGACAAGCTTGACCGCGTCGGAAAGCTGAATATTTTCCATGAGCTTGCGATAATTTTTAGCCATGTCGATTGCCTCTGCGCGAAAACTTTTGTCAAGGTCAGTGCCGTCAGTTGCGGGCAGAAGAATTTTTTTCTGGAACTTGCCAATCATGTTAAGCGTGCGGTGTAGAAGATTTCCCAAGTCATTGGCGAGGTCGGCGTTGATTCTTTGGATAAGCGCGTCGCGATTGAAATTGCCGTCAAGCCCCAAAGTTATCTCGCGCAGGAGAAAATATCTGATAGCGTCCGCGCCGAACTCCTCAACCAACAGCACGGGGTCGACGACGTTGCCTTTCGACTTCGACATTTTTTCCGCGCCCTCCGTGACGAGCCAGCCGTGTCCGTAAATTTGCTTGGGGAGCGGAAGATTCGCCGCCATGAGCATTGCGGGCCAAATGATTGAGTGAAAACGCACAATTTCCTTGCCGACAAGATGAATATCCGCCGGCCAAAATTTTTTCAGCGCGTCGTTGTGAATTAGCGGCGTGATGTAATTGATGACCGCGTCGAACCAAACGTAAATGACGTGGCGTTCGTCGCTAGGCACGGGAATTCCCCAGTCAAACGACGTGCGCGAGATACACAAATCCTCCAGCCCGCGCTTGATGAACTGAATCATCTCGTTGCGCCGCGACGTCGGCACGATAAATTCTGGGTGCGTCTCGATGTGCTCAAGCAGTTTGTCGGCGTATTTCGACAGCCTGAAGAAATACGCCTCCTCCGAAACTTTTTCAACGGGGCGATGACAATCGGGGCAACAGCCGTTTTCGTCAAGCTGTAGCTCCGTCCAATACGATTCGCACGGCGTACAGTAAAGCCCCGTGTACTCGCCTTTGTAAATGTCGCCGTTGTCCTGAATGCGCTTGAAAATTTCTTGAACAACTTGCTCGTGGCGCGGCTCGCTCGTGCGAATAAAATCGTCGTTCGAGATATAAAACTTCTTCCACAAGTCCTTGAAACTGTCAACAATCGGGTCGACGTACTCAAGCGGCGTCTTATTCTGAGCCTGCGCGGTTCGCTGAATTTTTTGCCCGTGCTCGTCGCTACCCGTCAAGAAAAAAACTTCGTAGCCCGCAAGCCTTTTAAAACGGGCAATCGCGTCGGCAATCGTCGTGCAGTAGGCGTGCCCGATGTGCAACTTCGCGCTCGGATAGTAAATCGGCGTCGTAATGTAAAAAGTCTTCATCAAATTTCCTCCTTAAGCAGTGAGTTATAAATTTCGCGGCGGCTCACGTTGAACTTTTTAGCCGCCTCGCGCATTGCTGATTTTTTGTCAAGCCCTTGCGCCAAAAGCTTTTGATAGAATTCTAAGAGATTTTCTTCGGGCGGCGGCGCGACGAATTTATTTCCCTCAACTACAACGACGAACTCCCCGCGCGGCTCGGAAACTTTTTCAAGCAACTCCGAAATTGTCCCGCGCAGAAATTCTTCGTGGACTTTGGTCAGCTCGCGTGCCAAAACTATTTGCCGCTCTCCGAAAATTTCTGCAAGCTCCGTTAGAAAATCTTTCAGGCGGTGCGGTGCCTCGTAGAAAATTATCGTTGCCTCGACCGTCGAAAGCTTTTGTAAGAACTCGCGGCGATTTTTTTTCGACTTCGGTGCGAATCCCGCGAATAAAAATTTCGTCGTGTCGAGTCCTGAACAAATCAGCGCACTAAGCGCGGCGTTGGCTCCCGGTATCGGGCAAACACTTATTCCCGCGTCGATTGCAAGCCTTACCAAATCCGCGCCCGGATCTGAGATTGCAGGTAAGCCCGCGTCGCTCACAACTGCAACCGATTCGCCCGCCAGAAGTCGCGATAAAATTTTTTCAGCGACGACGGCTTTGCAATTTTCGTCGAATCTTATCAGCGGCGTGTGGATTTCAAAGTGCGTCAAAAGTTTCCGCGTGCGCCGCGTGTCCTCCGCCGCGATTAAATCGACTTCGCGCAGAATTCTTATCGCCCGAAACGTCATGTCCTCCAAGTTGCCGATTGGCGTCGCGCACAAGTACAGCATTCAATCACCCCAAAAAAATTATAGCACAGTTGGCGGCAATGTGATATAGTTTCGGCGAGGAGGCGTTGAAATGACGGTTAAAACTTTGCACCGCGTGAAATTTTACGACACGGACGTTATGGGCGTCGTGCACCACGCCAATTATATTCGCTGGTTCGAGACGGGGCGCGTTGAATTTCTTCGTGCGCTCGGCATTGACTTGAACGAGATGATGAGCGACGGAATTTTGTTTCCGATTGTCGAGGTCGGCGCGAAATTTCATGCGCCCGCGCATTTTGATGACGAGTTGGAAATTGAGACGACGGCGGAGGCTTTGACGCGAGCCAAGATGAAATTCAATTACAAGATTTATCGTCGCGGCGAGGAAAAAATTTTAGCGGAAGGCAATTCGACTAACGTCTTTACGAGCGGAGGGAAAATTTGTCGCTTGCCCGAAAAATATTCCACGCGTCTGAGCAAAGGTTTGCAATGAGAAAATTTTTATCAAGAGTGTTAAAAGCTTTTGGCTACTGCGCGGCGGCGGAGGAAGTTCACACACCGCGCGAAAGTTACGAGCCGTTGACGATAAATTTTTTGCGGCAGATAATCACGAAGGATTCTCGCGCGTCGCGAATGATAATGTGGCAAGCGGAGGCGGCGGAAGATTTTTTGTTGGAATATAAACTAATCGGCGAAGAGGCGGCGCATTTCGCAGAGGTCGCGCGGCGCGAGTTCATTTGTTCGTGCGCAATAAAAAATCTCAAGCCCGCGAGCCTTTACAACTTCCGAATCATATCGGGCGAACGTGCGACGGCTTGGCAAAAGTTTCAGACTGCGGGCGACGGCGCGTTTCAAATGCTAATTTTTTCTGATTCGCAATGCGAGAACTATGAAGTTTGGCAACGGACGGCGAACGCGGCGGCTGAAAATTTCCCCGACGCGGAACTTTTCGCAGTCAACGGCGACTTGGTGGACAACGGCGAGTCGGATTATCAATGGCGGGCGTTTTTCAATGCGGCGTCTAAACTCTTTGCTGATAAAATTTTCGCGCCGGTCATGGGCAATCACGAATGTTACGGCGTCAACTGGTTTAACGCCCTGCCGACGGGCTACTTGAAAAATTTCGCGCTCCCCGACAACGGCTCAAAAAATTTCGGCGGCTACTTCTACTCGTTCGACTATGGCGCGGCGCATTTTTTTATTTTGAACACGCAGTTTGACGAGCTGGAAAAGTTCAAGCCTAAGTTGCAAGCCGCGCAGGAATATTTTTTTCGCCGCGACGCCGCCAACTCAAATCGCCGTTGGAAGATTGTTTTCATGCACAAGGACATTTACTCGCGGGACAAGTTCAACGACATTGCCGACAAATTTTTGGAGCTGTTTGACGAGCTGGAGATTGATTTGGTTTTCACGGGGCACTTGCACACGTATCGTAATCGCGGGAAAATTTTTGCGCGGAAAAAATCTGCGCGGGGCACGACTTATATCTTGTGCGGGCGAGCGGGTGACCAAAATTACGTCGAAAAGGAGCTGGAAAGTTTCATTGTGCTCAACGTCCGCGCAGATGAAATAAATTTGCTAAGTCGCACGGTCGGCGGAGAAGTTTTGGACAGATTTACATTGAGAAAGGAAGATTTTAAATGAATTTGCAAGGGTTAATCGTTTGCCGCAACCTGTTGAAGGAAGAAATTTTCGGCGGCATTGCGGACAGGTTTGAAATTGCGGCGCGGCTGGTCGAGAAGGCGGAACAACTCGGCTTGAGCGGCAATCTTTATCGCGCGTATCTGATTTACCTTTTGGCGCACGAGCCGAATTTAATTTCGACTTCGATTGAAATCAACGGCGGGAAAATCGGCGAGAGCCTCCGCGAAATTTTCAAGCACGACATAGAAATTTTGCTGCCGGTTTTTCGCGGCGAACTCCTGAGCGATTTGAGAATTCTCGACATCTACAAGCCGACCGTCGAAAATAAAAATGAAGCCTTCCGCGAGTTGATTCGGCGGCTGGAAAGGGTCAACGACGCGGCTGAGATAACCTACACTTTTATTGAGCATTATCGACGCTACGGCTACGGCGACATTGCGACTTACCGCGCGTTCCGTTGGGGTAAAACTATCGTCGGCATTCGTCACTTTGAAAAAATTCTGCTGAGTGACCTAATCGGCTACGCGCACCAAAAGGAACTTTTAATCGGCAATACGACCGCCTTTGTCGAGAAAAAGCCCGCCAATAACGTTTTGCTTGTCGGCGCGAGAGGGACGGGCAAATCTTCAAGCGTCAAGGCTCTCGTCAACGAATTTTACTCGCAAGGTCTTCGCCTTATCCAAATTACCAAGCCGCAACTAAAAAGCCTCCCAGAAATCATGGAGGCGTTGAGAAAATTTATGAGCAAACGATTTATAATTTTCATGGACGATTTGTCGTTCGAGGAGTCGGAGGCGGAGTACAAATATTTGAAGTCGGCGATTGAAGGCGGCGTCGAGTCTCGCCCCGAAAATGTTTTAATCTACGCCACGAGCAATCGGCGGCATTTAATCCGCGAAACGTGGCGCGACCGCTCTGAAGAACTTGAGGAAGTTTATCGCGACGACAGCACCAACGAAACTATTTCCCTGTCAGATAGATTCGGGCTGATAATTCATTACTACGCGCCCACGCAAGCCGAGTATCTTGAAATTATTCGTAGCATGTTGAAGAAAAACGGCGTCGAACTTGACGCGGAGACGTTGAGATTGGAAGGCTTGCGCTGGGAAATGTCGCACTCCGGAAGAAACGGGCGCACCGCTCAACAATTCGTCAATAACTTTCTCGGTCAACAAAAATCAATAACTTAATCCGCGTCCTTGCTTTTCTCAAAAAGCTCGCAGTAGTAACCGTTCTTGCCGTGATTTTTAACGTAGTAGACAGCCTCGTCAGCCGTCTTAAATAAACTGTCGTAATCGCGCCCATTTTGCGGAGCAATCGCAATGCCAATACTCGCCGTGACAAATCGCTCCTTGCCATCAATCTTCAAATTAAAAGCCAACTGCTTAATCTGCTCCGCCTTGCGAATCACAACATCCATATTAGGAAGACTGTCAACTGTAACGACAAATTCATCGCCGCCAAATCGCCCGATACAATCATTCGGGCGGAAAATTTTCTTCAAGCCCCGCGCGAACTCAACTAAAACCTTGTCGCCGAACTGATGACCCAAAATATCGTTGACTTCCTTAAAATGATCCAAGTCAATTATGTAAAACGCCATGAAAATATTCGCCGTCTCGTTCTCGTTGAAGGTATTGAGTTTCATCTTGCACAGGTTTTCCATTGTCTTCTTGTTGAAAAGCTCCGTGAGCTTATCCAACTCCGACTCAAACCGGTAAGCGTCGCGGTCGGATTTTATCTTGTTAAACGCCGCCGCCATTTGCCCCAACTCGTCGTCGCTGTTGACTTCAATCTTATCAATCGCCGTTTTGCCGCTGACTATATCATCAACAACATTTTAGTGGGCGGTCCCTACATCGTCCGC
>CAMYWI010000035.1 GCA_947302675.1 uncultured Selenomonadales bacterium
TTATATCAAAATCCTTGGCGGATTCTAATATCTACTTTTATATAACAGGAGGTAATAATTTTGGAAACATTGACAGGAATGGAGCGGACGGCAAATTGCGGCGAAGTTCGCAAGTCGGACGTTGGCAAAGAAATTCAACTGGCGGGCTGGGTGTCGCGGCGCAGAGATCATGGCGGTTTGATTTTCGTCGACATGCGCGACAGGAGCGGCTTGGTTCAGATAGTTTTTGACGGTTCGACGGAAGGTTTGGACTTCGCCAAAGCCGAGACGCTCCGCAATGAATTTGTTATCGGCGTGCGCGGCAAGGTTCGTGCGCGTTCCGAAGAGACAATCAATCCGAAAATGGCGACGGGCGAGATAGAAATTTTGGTCGAAGAGCTGAGGATTTTGAACAAGGCGAAGACGCCGCCCTTTTACATTCAAGACGGCGTTGACGTTGATGAAATGGTTCGCCTGCGCTATCGTTATCTTGACCTGCGCCGCCCCGAAATGCAACAGAATATAATTTTGCGGCACCGCGTCACGAAAATTATGCGCGACTACTTGGACGAGCAAGGCTTTTTGGAAATCGAAACGCCGATGCTTTGCCGCTCAACTCCGGAAGGCGCAAGAGATTTTTTGGTACCGAGCAGATTAAATCCGGGACAATTCTACGCGCTCCCGCAGTCGCCGCAAATTTTTAAACAACTGCTTATGGTGTCTGGCTTTGAAAAATATTTCCAGATTGTGCGCTGTTTCCGCGACGAAGATTTACGCGCCGACCGTCAGCCGGAGTTCACGCAACTTGACATTGAAACTTCCTTCCTCAATCAGGATCAAATTCTAACGATAATGGAAGGTTTGATAAAGCGAATTTTCGAGACGACGCTTGACGTAAAAATCGAGACGCCGTTCCTGCGCATGAGTTGGGAAGAGGCAATGACGCGCTTTGGTTCGGACAAGCCGGACTTGCGCTTTGGCATGGAGTTGCAGGACATTTCGGAGCTTGTCAAGGGTTCGGAGTTTAAAGTTTTCAACAGCGTGCTTGAGCGCAACGGGCAGATAAAAGTTATTCGCGTCGACGATTACGCCGACATTCCGCGTCGCGAGCTTGATAATCTTGTCGAGTACGTGAAGATTTACGGAGCAAAGGGTTTGGCTTGGATTCAGTACGCGGCGGAGGGCGTGAAGTCTCCGTTCAAGAAATTTTACAGCGACGAGACTTTTGAGGCGATTAAACAGGCGACGGGTTGCAAGACGGGCGATTTGCTTTTGGTCGTCGGAGATAAGCCGTCGGTTGTCGCGCAGGCACTTGGCGAGTTGCGTTTGGAAATGGCGCGGCGCAGAAATTTAATCGACGCGGACAAACTCTGTTTCCTGTGGGTTGTAGATTTCCCGATGTTCGAGTACGTCGAGGAAGACAAGAGATATAAGGCAATGCATCACCCGTTCACGTCGCCGCGCGAGGAGGACATTGAACTTTTGCTGACGGCTCCCGAAAAGGTCAAGGCGAACGCTTACGACATAGTTTTGAACGGTGTCGAGGTCGGCGGCGGCAGCTTGAGGATTTATCGCCGCGATGTTCAGGAAAAAGTTTTCGAGGCTATCGGCTTGACGCAGGAGGAAGCTTACGCGAAATTCGGATTCTTAATGGACGCCTTCGAGTTCGGGACGCCTCCGCACGGCGGAATTGCCTTCGGTTTGGATAGATTGATAATGTTAATGGCAAAGCGCAAATCGATTCGCGACGTGATAGCCTTCCCGAAGACGCAGAGCGCGATTGACCCGATGAGCCACGCACCCAGCGAAGTCGACGATAAACAACTGCGCGAGCTTTACATAAAGACCGCCACTAAAAAAGTAATTCATTAACTTTTATGTATAGAATCTACTTTTTCTTTGCTTGTCCAAAGAAAAAGTAGCAAAAAGAAAAGACCCCTCGCGGGGGCGTAGCCGCTTGAACTTCCTGTTCAAACGCGGCTTCGTGGGCGCGCGTCCATGCGCGCCCTTCTGCTTTTCGATAACCCGCAACGTTTTTAATTACGTATCGTTTTGTTGAAGGTCTCGACGCGCAGATTTTTCCCGTCGGTTTTGAACTTAATCAAGCCGTCGCGGTCAGTGCGATAAATTTTAGTCGGGAGATTTTCGAGACGCTCAAGGACTTCTGCGCGGGGATGACCAAAAGTATTTCCGTAACCGACGCAGATAACCGCGCACTTCGGCTTGACGGCTTGCAGAAATTCTTCGCTCGAACTCGTCTTGCTCCCGTGATGAGCAACTTTTAAAACCGTGCTTGAAACGTCAATGCCCTCGCGCAAAATCTGCGCCTCAATCTCTTTGACCAAATCGCCCGTGATTAAAAAACTCACGCCACCATAACGGATGCGGTAGACGTTGGAAATCTCGTTGCCCGTCCCGTCGCTCGGCGCAAATAAAATCTCGACTTCCACGCCGTCAACGTTGTAATTTTCTCCGGCGTGACCTTGTTTAAGCGGCGGCAAATTTTCTTCAGCAATGCCGAACGTCGCCGCATATTCCGATTTACTCTCGCCCGCAGTGATAACTTCACCGACGGGCAATTTTTTTATCACCGCGCCCGCGCCGCCCGCGTGGTCTTCGTGAACGTGCGTCAAGAAAATTTTATCGACCTCGCGAATGTTTTCGTGCTTGAGATAGGGAACGACGACGCGCCCGCCCACGTCAAAAGCTTTCTCGCGAACGCCGCCCGTATCGAAAATCAAGCAACGCTTATGCGGCGTAATCACAACCGCGCAATCGCCCTGCCCGACGTCAACAAAGCTGACTTCAACATCGCCCGCCTTGAAAAAATTCGGCGCGAGCAAAAAAATTATCATCAGCAAAATTATCGGGCGTCGGAAAATCAGCGCGGCGTAGTAAAAAACTCCCGCCAATATTCCGAGCGTCGGCACTTGCACAGAACTAAGCGGCAGGTTCGCGAAGATTCGATTCAGCTCCGCGCCCGCCCCGAAGATTAACGCCTCGCCCGTGAAAAATATCTTTCCCGCCAACGGCACGACCGTGCTAAAAATTCCTCCCAACAGCCCGCCGACGATTACGATTTCCAAAAGCGGCATGACAAAGACATTTGCCAACACCGAACTCAGCGAGATTTGATTGAAATACCAGATTATTATCGGCAGGCTCGCCAGTTGCGCGGCGATTGTCATTGACGCCGGCTCCACAAAAAATTTCGGCACGCGCTCAAAATTTTTCTTCAAGCCCTCCGATAAATACATCAAGCCCGCCGTCGCCGAAAAGCTCAGTTGAAAGCTTATGTCGAACAAAAGCAGCGGCTGATTCAAAAGCATTGCAAGCGCGGTTATCGTCAAGAGTCGTGCGCCCTCCGCCTCCGCGTCGAGAGTTTTGGCGAAGAAAATTAAAATGCCCATCGTCGCCGAGCGCAGGACTTGCGGCAAAAGCCCGCTCAATATCGCGTACGTGCCGATTACAAAAAAGCCGATTGCGAATGTCAATCTGCGCGGGAGTTTTAAAAGTGTGCAAAGCCACGCCGTCGCCATTGCCAACATGCTCATGTGCGAGCCGCTGACCGATAAGATATGCACAATGCCCGTCGTCACGAAATCTTCTACGAGTTCGGGATTAAGTCCTGCGTAGCCGCCGAAAAGCATTGCGAAAATCGCCGCCGCATCTTCGCGCGACATGACGCTTGCCATTGACTCGCGATAGTGTTCACGAATCGCCGCGACGAGTCTCAAAAACTTTGTCCAAAGTCCGCCGTCAACTTGCTCAATCGAAATGCCCTGCTTGCCCGCCGAGAGCCGCGCAGTAATTCCCGTTGCCTTCATGCGCGTCACGGTGTCGATTTGTCCGGGGTTGTTGTAGTTGGACAAAAATTTCAAGTTGCCGCCGGCAGAAATTTTATCGCCGATACGCGCCGTCGGAAGTTCCTCGCCCGCTCGCGGGTAGTAAGTCAGAATCAAGCCGCCGCAAATTTTTTCAGTCGCGCCACGAGTTTTAATTGACTCCGCGTCGACGACAAAGCGCACTTGCGTTAAGTCGTTCGGCAAAGTTTTTATCTGCGGCTCCTCGCGAATCTCGCCTGTGATTTGAACGTTATCGCCCGCGAACTTGGAAATGTCGTTTGGCGGGAGCGTGTCGACTGCAAAAAATCTCAGCCCGCCGATTGTAAAGAAGATTATCGGGAAGATTATTCGCGCCGTCAGATTTTTCCGCCGCCACGTCAACACGATTGCGCCGATTGTCAACGCCGCGCAGGTCGTGATTAAAAATCTCGGCGAACGATTGAAATTTTCAACAAAAAGAACGCCCGCCGCCATTGAGGCAAGCAGAACGTTCAGAAATGTATTCGAGACTTTAATCTTCATGAATTTATTTAATCAGCGCGTCCCAAGCTTCGTTCGCACGTTCGACGTAAAGCTCGCGGATTTTTTTATTCTCGCCAAGCCCTTGCAAGCGCGTCTCGACCTTAAAGCCCATTTTCTCCAAGATAACTTTGTGCGAGTCTTCCTCGTCGCCCGCCATGTCGTTATTGGCGTGGTCGCCCGCAACCAGCATGAACGGCATCAAAATTATCTTCTCGACCTTGTGCATTTTGAGCTTGCCCGCCCAATCCTCAAGGCGCGGCCAACCCTCGACTGTGTAAATGTGCACGTCGTTGCGTTTCATTTGCCGCAGTTTGTTTTGCATGACCGAATAATAAGCATTAGACGGGTCGGGCGTGCCGTGCGCCATTAAAAGAATCGCCGTGCCCTTCTTGTACGCGGGCAAGTGCAACGACTGCATGACCTGCATAACGTCATCGGGTTGTTCTTCTTGACCTTGCCAATACATCAGCGGCGTCGCCAGCGACATTTTTTTGAACTGCGTCTTGTACTCGTGGAAAAGTGCCACGTCGTACTTGTACTCCATGCCGGGAATCACGTCGAGCGACACGAGCGCAATTCGCGTGTAACCTTCGCGCTTGAGTTGGTCAAGCGTTTGTTCGGGCGTCATATAATCGCACTTGCCCTCGTTCTCGACAATGTGCTTGATAACGATATGGCTTGTAAACGCCGTGACGACTTTTGCGTTGGGGTGCGCGGCTTGAATAGCGTTGGCGGTCGCGTCGATAGCTTTGGCGCGTTGGTCTTTAAAGGTCGTGCCGAAACTCAAAACGACGATAGCATCCTTGTCCGTGTAGCTTTGCAAGTTCGGGTTGTCGTACTTGAGGACGCCGATTTGCGTTGCCATTTGCAGAGCGGCGGGCGGGTTAGCTACCTCGTCATTGAGCGTGTAGGCGGCTTCGGCGTGCGCGAAGAATAAACTCGAACACGCCGCACTTATCGCCAATAACTTTTTCCAGGACTTCATTAAACTTCCTCCTCAAAATTTTTTTGCTTGCTCATACATTTCTTTGCGGAGGTCAGTCAATGCTCAGATATGAATTCCGAGTCGATTGGCGTCAAAAATATTGACGTAACCTTTTTTCTACAAGAGCGGTAAAACTTCCTGCTTATTTTTATCATTCATCGCCAAAATTATTCCGGTCTCGTCGGGCGCGGCGGCGAGCGCGATTAAATCTGTCACGTCGTGTTCTTCGCCAGAAATTATCATGCGCTGATTGTAATTGCCGCCCAAGTTGCTTGTCAAAAAGCTGTAGCGTGTGCAGTTCATTTTGCTGAGCAACTCGCCAACTTCCACGCCGAAATTCCCCGTGCCATAGATAAAAATATTTTCGCGGGCTTTGTAGAAAGTTTTCAAGTCGTTAAGAAAGTCAGCATAAATTTTGCGGCAGTCGCGTTTGGCGTCGTCAAAGGGTTGCGTGAGCGCGTCGAATAAAAATTTCTTTTCGGGTGACAAGGTGACAAGCTCCAAAATCTCCGATTTGTTTTCCGTCAAAGTGTTCAAGTAATATTCGACGTCGCCGGCTTTGACTTCAAAGTTATCTTGCGTCAAAAGGCGGAAAAGTCGACTTAACGAAACATTGAGTAATTGTTGAGTGGCAATAAATTTTCTGTCTTTATCCTCGCCGCGAATTTCATATATCTTCACAGCAGACTTTATTAAGTCGTAGGGGTGGTCGAACCCGTTATTGCTCTGCGCGGACAAACTCAAAGAATTTATTCTGTAATTATAGCCTCTGTACGGTATGATTCCAACTTTCCGCACCCGATTAAATAGACGCCAATTACCAAGAATGTCTTCACCCATGTGCAACGTTTCGTCGAACTTAAAGTCATTAAGGAGAGAACAACGATACATTTTCGCCCAAAAATTGAATCTGTATACGCCGAACAAAATTGCCAGTGCCGCCTTTGAATCCAAAATTTCATAGTCGTTGCTTTTGGGGAACATCACTCTTTTTTGACCGTGTGGATCAATTACAAAGCCGTTGCACATGCAAATATCGACTTCCGAGTTGACGTCCATGAACTCGATAAAGCGTTCAAAGGTCTGCGGCTCCAGATAATCATCAGCGTCAACAAACGATAAGAATTCCCCCCCGCTTAGCGAGCTGATAAGCTCAAGAGCTACGTTGCGGGCGGCGGAAGGTCCTCTATTGTCTTGGCTAATGAGAGTTATTCGGTCGTCGCGTCGAGCGTATTCTTCGCATATTGATAACGAGTCATCGATTGAACCGTCATTGACGAGAAATAACCCGAAGTCCTTAAACGTCTGATTCAAAATAGAGTCGAGGCATTGGCGCAGATATTTTTCCACGTTGTACACAGGCACGACGACACTAAGCTTGTGCGGGCGGTTGTCGGTCTGAAAATACTTTATGTACTTGAGCGGCTTGCTGGTCTGTTCATGCGGCGGGATTTTATCTTCGTCGCGTATGTCAAGCGGAGTCGGTCTGCCCGTGCACCTGTCGCACGAATCAAAGAACGGGCGGCTGAATAATTTCCTTACCTTTTGCCGCAACGATTCAAGGTCGGGCGTCGCAGTCAAGTCGACAAAATCATTTTCCACAGCGGGAATAGCCTTCAAGTTCATTGCGTTGGAGATAAACGGGCAGGGATAGAGCTTGCCATTTAACAACGTCGCCAAATCCCTCGCGCAACACTTTCTAAAAACCTCCGCTAATTCCTCGCGCGTGCGATTGTGCTTGACGAACGACGAACAGTGCGTCCAATGCGGAATGGCTTTAACTTCGCTGGGAATTTCATACGCCGCCAATTTCTTTTTGAGCGGCTCCAATTTCCGCGACAGCTCGTCATAGTCGCTTATCGAAAGCCAGGCATTCGTCGCCTTTAAAACTTCGCATTGGCTATCGCTCGGCAAAAGCGTCCCGTTGGTGTAAATGCTTATCCGCTTGATATTTTCCTTGCTGGCGATGTATTGAAGAATCTCGTCCCAGTTCGGGTGAACGAAAGGCTCGCCGCCGATTATGCGTATCTCGTAAATCTCGTCGAATACCGCGCAGGTCAAATCCAACTCGCGCTTTAAATCTTCCACAGAAAAATTTTTCGGAGCCGCGTAGTATTGCATGAGATTTGAACACTCGCGGCAACGCAGAGAGCAACGCTCCGTTATCACGAAGTCCAGCGAATTCAGCGTCAACAGCTTTTTGTCGAGGAAACGTTCAAAGTAAAATTGCATTGCCTCGAACTTTTGAAACTCCATGAACGACAACAGCGCGGAAGTTTTTTCGTTGAGCAAATCGTAAGCGGGTAGCCAACTGAAACCGCCGCTCTCCTCCAACTGCTTTACTGCCTCGTCCATGTTGTGGATTGCCAAAATAAAAACGACTTCGCCGCGATTGAGCGTCGAGAAATTCATACGCGCGACAGGAATTCCTTCCACAGAGTAAGGCTGAAGTGCTCCGTTGTCGTGAAACGCCGCGACGGGAATTTTTTCTTGACGCAAAATTTTCAAGACGCCCTTGCCGGCAATGCCCGCGCCAAAGATTATGACGGTCTTGCCGCCGAGCAAATCTTTTAGCGCGACACCTTTCGCGGACAGCCGCAGATTTTTTCCTTGCATGACAACCTCCCGATTCATAAAAATTTTCGTCAGTCTATCACAGCGAGTTTCTTAACACAAGCTAATTGTCAAAGTCGGTCAAATGTTATACAATGCGGCGGCACAAATCTTAAGGAGGCAACTTTGAATGAAATTTTCTTGTTATAAAAGCGATTTGACGGAGGCATTGCAATTCGTGATAAGGGCGGTAGCGGTCAAGCCAATGACGCCGATTTTGGCAGGAATTTATCTCAAGGCGGACGGCTCGATGCTCGAACTGCAAGCTAACAACTTTTCAACGGGCATGATCACGCGGATACCTGTGAACACGGAAGATCCTGGCGAAGTCGTCGTCAGCGGCAAACGTTTTCAAGAGTTCGTTAAGAACATGCCCGACGACACGATTACTTTTTCCCTCGAAGACAACACCTTGTCGATTGAGTCGGGCGGCGCGAGCGTCGAGCTTTTGACAATGAACGCGGGCGACTTCCCGAAGGTCAAGACGCCCGAAACTGACCGCTCCTTTAAAATTCGCACGACGGTTTTGCGCGACTTGATTAAGCGGACGGTCTTCGCGGTTGGCAAAGATGACACGCGCCCGATTTTTTCCGGCTGTTGTTTCGAGATTGCTGGCGATAAAATTTCCGTCATCGCCACGAATACTCATCGCCTTGCGCTCGCCAAAGAACAACTCAGCGAGAGTTATGAGGATTGCAGTTTCGTCGTACCGGCGGAGGCTCTGCGCGGGATTATGCTCCGCATTGACCCCAACGACGTTGAAAATTACGTGACGATAAATTATTCCGTGCGCTACTTGACGTTCAGTTTCGACAACGTTTTTGTGAACTCGCGCTTGATTGACGGCATGTTCCCGCCCTACGAGAAGGTTATCCCGTCTTCGAGCAGTACCAATGTTAAGGTCGACACGGCGGCTTTCAGACGTGCGGTTGAATTTGTCGCGCTCATGTCGAAGGAGACCGAATACAACACCGTTAAGTTTACGTTCAGCG
>CAMYWI010000036.1 GCA_947302675.1 uncultured Selenomonadales bacterium
ATCGACTGCGCGGTCAATGTCTTCTTGGTTCTTAAAGCGAGCCAAAGTTTCTTCAACATTTCTGAAATCAATGTATTTACCCTGCGCGTCGTGCAATTCTTTACTTCCGATAAGACCGGCAAAAATATTGTTGACAAATTCTTGGGGCAAAATATTTCTGCCACTGAGGAATTTTTTTATCTCCTTCTCCTTGCAAAGAGATTCTCTTACGCTGTAATCAAAGATAAAGAAACTCGCGCTAAGTGTCGCCAAATAACCAAATTCATTATTCACGCCGTTGTAACATGACACATTAAAGCAAAGATATTTATCGTTAGCATTTATGACATTGCCGATCGAATCTGTGCAAAGAAAATTTATTCCCGCCTCTGCAAATTCTTTTCCAAAAAATCTCTCGATATAACGCCGATAATTATGATAGTCGCCGACTTCTCCGCGCCGATTGCTACCGCGCTTGAGATGATATTTCCTGCAAAAATCTTCTGTAAAGCATCCGTCAAGTGTCGTGAAAAATTTAAGCATACATTCTTCTAACTTCGGCTCGGATCTGCAAAGCTCGTTGATAATTTCGATAACTTCCTCATACAATGATTCCAATTTTTTTACGCAGGAAGAATTTCCTGATATTTGTTCCAAGCAAGCGTCAAACCAATGAATAAGCTCCGAACGAAACGCTACATGGTCAATTTTGTCCGAACGAATGAGAGGATAGCGAATGAACGAACCTTTTTTGTAGCCAGAATGGTTTGCGCTTTTCTTGGATGGAAAATATCCTTCCGGTGACAAGTAATAGAGCACGGGTGATTCACTGAAAAAATGTGTTTCATGGTATTTTTTGGCTTCGAGCCAATAATCGTCGCATTGCTTGGGTTGATCATCCGCCTCAATCTTGACTTCAATCGGTATGAAACGCTTATTCGTGATGATTACCAAATCTATTCGTTTTCGTTTGTTCTCTATGAACTGCATATGATAGCGATCTTCTTCGGGAGCTTTGTGGTCATCTACCAAAACCCGTGCGCTGTCCAACTCTTCCGCCGTCATGTTGAGGCGCAGAACATGTTTATCGAATAATTCAAGATAAAGTTTCCCGCACTCAGGATTTTTCTTAGGTGAAAGAAGTTCGTACATTGAATAACATAATTCGCGTTCAGTCATTTTGAAAACCTCCTTTGAAGATATTTTACACGACGGCAAAAAAAAATCAACCTGCCCGCATTTGCAGGAAGGCTGATTGAAATTTTTCAAAACGCGGGAACAATCGCGCCTTGATATTTGTCCTCGATAAATTTCTTGACCTTGTCGGATTTAATCGTCTCCAAGAGCTTTTTAATCTCGTCGCGATTCTCGTCGCCGTCGCGCACCGTGATTATGTTGACGTAGGGCGAATCCTTATCCTCGATAAAGAGCGCGTCCTTCATGGGATTTAAATCGGCGTTGAGCGCAAAGTTCGTGTTGATAATCGAAATGTCGACGTCCTCAAGCGTGCGCGGGAGCTGAGCCGCCTCGACTTCTTGAATCACCAAGTTTTTGGAGTTCTCGGCAATGTCTTGAACAGTCGCAGTTTCCTTAACGCCGTCCTTGAGCTTGAGCAAGTTCGCTTTTTGCAAAAGGAGCAAAGCGCGTCCGCCGTTGGTCGGGTCGTTCGGGATTGAAACCGTCGCGCCGTCGGCAAGCTCGCTCAAATCCTTAATCTTCTTGGAGTAAACGCCCATAGGCTCGACGTGAACGCCGCCCGCATTCTTGAGTTTCATTTCCGTATGCTCTTTAACAAAGTCATTGAGATACGGCTCGTGCTGGAAAAAGTTCGCGTCAAGCTCCTTGTCGTTGAGCGCAATATTTGGCTGCACGTAGTCATTGAACTCGACGATTTCAAGATTGATTCCCTGCTCCTTGAGATCGGGCTTAATCTGCTCCAAAATCTCCGCGTGAGGAGCGGGCGTCGCGCCGATTTTCAAAGTCGTCTCGGCACCTGCCGCCGGTTTATCGCCGTCGGTTTTGGCAGGAGCATCGCCGCCGCCGCAACCCGTGATTAAAAGCGTCGCCGCCAAAGTCAGCGCGGCAAAAAATTTTCCTCGCATAAAAAATTTGCCTCCTTTGATTTACTACGCCGTGAAGTATATCACACAAAAAATAAATTTCAAGACGTTGCTAAAGTTCGCGCCGTGAATTAAAATTCTAAAAAACTTGAGGAGGCTTTTGCTTGAGATATTTTTTACGCCCGACGATTTTATTTGCAGTCTTCACGGGGATTTTCTTTGTGCGGACGATTTTAATGCCTCTCGCCTACGACGATTACGCCTACGCTTTTATTTGGGACGGGGCGCACGATGGCAATTTGCAAATGATGATGATTGGCTCGCCCGAAGTCGAGACTCGCGAGCGCGTCGATTCGTTCGGAGATATTTTTGATTCGATGTGGTCGCACTACTTCACTTGGGGCGGAAGGATTTTTGCTCATTCGCTCGTGCAATTTTTTATGTGGATTGGCAAACCCGCCTTCGACGTGGCGAACACGCTAGTTTTTATCGCGCTTGTCTTGTCGATAATCAAACTCGCCGCCGCGCAGTTCAAGCTTTCGCGCAACGTCTTGCTGTGGATTTTTTTCAGCCTGTTCATTTTGTCGGCGTGGTCAATGACGACGATGTTTTGGCTGACTGGCTCTTGCAATTATATGTGGATGTCACTCGTGCAGTTGATTTTCCTCGTGCCTTACGTCAACGCCCTGCGCTTAAACAACTCACCGCAAAAATTTTGGCTGATAATTCCGCTTGGGCTAATGGCGGGCTGGTCGAACGAGGCGGGCGCGTTGGCTACAATCTGCCTGACAATCTTTTTAATGAAACTTTGCAAGGCGCGGAAAATTTTTCGCTCGTGGATGACGGTGGGGCTGGTCGCAATGGCAATCGCCTGCGCGTTCATGATGTTTTCGCCGGGAAATTTGGTACGCATGGAATTTTCTCACCCGCATTTTGTCTACAGCTTAGAAGTTTTCCTCGACCACTTGACGACGGAATTCCCGCGCGTCGTCGGCGCGAATGTGATTGTTCTTTTGCCCGTGCTGATTTATTTTTTGCGAAGAGATTTTTTGGGACGACTAAACACGACAGAAATTTTAATGTTGGCGTTCGCGGCAACAAGTTTCCTTGTGCCAGTGATAATGTTGTTCTCGCCGGAATTTACTTTGCGCGTGTCGATAACGTCAATGGTCTTCGCATTGATAGCGTCGGCGAATGCACTCTTTGAACTTGAGCGACGCCCGATTAAAATCCTTTCCGAAAAAATTCTGCGCGGGGTCTCGGCAAGTTTAATCGCCGTGTTCGTGGCGTACTGCGCAACGCTGATTTATATGGACGTTCAATTCTTTAAAGCGACGTGTCAAACGGAAGAATTTTTGCAAACGCAAAAGGACGTTGAGCTGATAAAGTTGCAACCCGTTCCAATTAGTCATCGTTTCGACAGAATTCACGGCGACAGGGTGACGCGATATTACATGGCGCATTTCGGCGGCATCGACACGAATCCGAAGGACTGCCGCAACGTCATTGCCGCGCAGTACTACGGCATTAAAGCTATCGTCGCCGTCAACGATTAAAAACTATTGTTGCGGTTAGTCGAGAAGTAGAAGGGGCGGCATGGACGCCGCCCCACGACGCCGCGTTTCAACAGGATGTTGAAGCGGCGACGCCCCCGCGAGGCGGGTTTCTTTGCATACTTTCTTTGCCCGGTCAAAGAAAGTATGTTCACATGCAAAAGAAAAGTATGAGAAACATTGCCAAACGCCGCGCAGTGATTTAAAATCTAAAAAAACGGAGGCAACGCAAATGACTGATATAGAAAAACTCGCCGAGATTTTGTCGAAGAGTGCAAGCGCGGTATTCTTCGGCGGCGCGGGCATGTCGACCGAGTCGGGCATACCCGATTTTCGGAGCGCGTCGGGCATTTACAATCAAAAGCTCAACCAAACTTTTTCGCCCGAAGAAATGGCGTCGCACAGATTTTTCGTGACTCACCCCGAAGAATTCTTTGCTTTCTATCGCGAACGATTTGTTTATCTCGACGCCAAGCCCAACGCGGGACACCTTGCGCTTGCGGAGTTGGAGCGGCGCGGAGTTTTGAGCGCGGTCGTCACGCAGAACATTGACGGACTTCACCAGCTCGCCGGTTCAAAAGTTGTCTACGAACTGCATGGCTCGATTCGGCGGAGTTACTGCGTTCAATGCGGCGCGAAGTACGACGTTGATTTTATTTTGAACAACGTCCCGATTCCGCACTGCGAACATTGCGGCGGCATTGTCAAGCCCGACGTTGTTCTTTACGGCGAAAATCTTGACGACGCCACGATTTCCAATTCAATTCGCGCGATTGCTGAGGCAGACACGCTAATTGTTGGCGGCACGAGTTTAATTGTCTATCCTGCGGCGGGGCTGATTGATTATTTTCGCGGGCGGCATTTGGTTTTGATAAATAAGACTGCCACGCGAGCCGACGCCAACGCGGAGCTTGTGATTCGCGAGCCGATTGGCGAGACTTTGTCGCGTGCGGTAAAGGAGGCGTTCGGTTGACTTTTCTGCAGTACATCAATCAGACGCTGAACTCGTCGCGGTCGCTGATACTCTTTGCAATTTTCGCGGGCTTTTTCTTCGTGCGGACGACGCTTTTGCCGCTGAGCCATGACGATTACGCCTACGCTTTTATTTGGGACGGCGAGCACGGCGGCAACTTGGAGCAAATGCAATTCGGTTCGGAGGAAGTTGAAACTCGTCAGCGCGTCGAGTCATTGAACGACATTTTTCAATCAATGGAGTCGCATTACTTCACGTGGGGCGGAAGGATTTTCGCGCACGGGCTGGCGCAGTTTTTTATCTGGCTGGGCAAGCCGGTCTTCGACGTGGCGAACACGATAATGTTTATCTTCCTCGTGCTGACGATAATCAACCTGTCGAACACGTGGCTGAAAATCTCGCGGCAAGCGTTGGTTTGGATTTTCGTGAGCTTGTTCCTGTTCGCGGCGGCGTCGCTGATGAGTTTGTTTTGGCTGACTGGCTCCTGTAATTATATGTGGATGTCGTTCTTCCAACTGTTTTTCTTGACGCCGTACGTCAAAGCGTTGCGGTCGGGCGAGGCGGGCAACTCAATCCTAAACTTTTTGCTGATGATATTGCTTGGACTAATGGCGGGTTGGTCGAACGAGGCGGGCGCGTTGGCGACGGTTGCCTTGACGATTTTTTTAGTCGTCATGTGCAGGGCGCGAGGAATTTTCCGCGTGTGGATGGTCGCGGGATTGGCGGCGTTGATAATCGGCTGCGCGTTCATGATACTTGCACCGGGCAACTTCGCGCGGCTGGAGTTTGCTCACCCGAATTTTATTTACACGTCGGCGATTTTCTTTGAACACTTAACGAACGGCTTTGACAGAGTAATTGCGGCAGATTTAATCGCGCTAATTCCGATGTTCATTTATTTTTTAATGCGCAAGTCATCGGGATTGAACGTCGCGGAAATTTTAATGTTGGCATTCACGGCGGCGGGCTTGCTCGTGCCGACGGCAATGCTTTTCTCGCCCGAATTCAACTTGCGGGTGTCTGTGCCGTCGCTGGCGTTTATCTTGGTTGCGTCGACGAGCGCGATTTTGGAAATGGAGCGGCAACATTTAAAGCCGACACTGAACTTGCCCAAAAGATTTCTGCGCGGCGTCTCGATAACTTTAACGACGCTGATGATTGCCTACTTCGTGACTTTTATCTACGTCGACATATCGATATTCAATGCGGCGCGGCGGCAAGTCCGCTACATTGAGCGCAACACGCACCTTGACCCAATCCCTATGCCCGTCATGCCGATTCGTCATCGCTTTGAAGAAATTCACGGCGACCGAACCGCAGTTCCCTACCTTAAACATTTCGCGGGCGTTATCGAAAACCCGAACTTTTGCTTGAATATGCTGGTTGCTCAATATTACGACGTGCGTCATGTTGTTGCCGTCAATGAATAGTTAGGAGGTAAAAATTTGCGAGACATCAACAAATACATGCAAGAACACATGCACGGCGAAACGGCCGACTTCGAGCGAACACAGGAAAAATATCGTCTTCGCAAGCTCATTGAGTTACTGAATAAATGCGACCGTCGCAGTCTCTTGGAGGTCGGTTGCGGTTTGGATTCTTTGGCATGTCATGTGAACGGCTGGAATAAATATACTTTGGTTGAGCCTTCCGAACGTTATTTGAATCATGCCAAGATAATGGTCTCGGGGGGGGGGGACTGTAAATTCATTCACGGACTTTTTGAGGACTCGTTCGATATTTTGAGTGGCGAATCTTACAGCGTCATTGTTATTTCAGGGGTACTTCATGAAGTCGAAGAACCTAAAAAGTTCCTCGATACCGCGATTTGTTTGAGCAAACCCGACACGACGATCATCCTTACCGTTCCAAACGCTAACAGCTTCCACAGGGTGCTTGCTTACGAGAGCGGGCTTATCAAGAACGTTTCCGAATTGAGCCAAACCAATCTCTGCTATCAAATTAATAATGTGTACGACATGGAAGAACTTATGACGCTTGTTAATGAAGTTGCCGCTACGCGGAATAAGCAGGCGATCTTTCTTGAGCGCGGTAGCTATTTTGTCAAACCCTTCACGCATAAGCAGATGACGCAATGCTTGAGTTTCGGTATCTTCGACGAAAAAATCTTGGACGGTTTGAACAACATGGTTAAATATATGCCCGACTTGGGCTCGGAAATTTATCTTGTTTTTAAAACGCATTGAATTGGAGGTTTTGAAATGGCTGATTGTATTTTTTGCAAGATTGCGGCGGGCGAAGTCCCTTCGCAGAAAGTTTACGAAGACGACAGCGTTATCGCGTTCAAGGACTTGTCGCCCAAAGCTCCCGTGCACGTGCTGATTGTCCCGAAGAAACACATTCAAAGCGTCGCGCACTTCCAGGCGGAGGATAAAGAACTCGCCGCGCACATTTTTGTTGAAGTGGTGCCGAAACTCGCCGCTGAGCTTGGAGTTGCTGACGCGGGCTTTCGTCTCGTCATAAACACGGGCGACGACGGCGGACAAACCGTTGGGCATTTGCACGTTCACTTACTCGGCGGTCGTAAAATGACTTGGCCGCCCGGCTGAAAACTTTTTATCCCGCTTGAAAGTACAATGTTTGTAACCTAAAAACAAAAGCAGGTATAAAATGATAGCGCAAGATTTTCGTCACAGCGGTAAACTGGGCAAAGTTTGTCTTAGTTGACAGATAATGGCTTGTTGTTATGACTTCAATGAGCTCAGCGACGACGATTTACAACATTACCTAAAAAATTTATTTTTCCATCTCGTTGGCACTTCACTTGACCATTCAAGGTACAAAAAAACCCGCCTCTATAGTGAGACGGATTTTTTATCAATTACATACGCTTTTTAACTTGCAGGCTCAAGGAAAAACTTCTCGGCAAGCGAATCGCTAATCGTGAACTCCCCAAGCTCTTTAACAAACCTGGACGACGCGCCGTGAAAATCACTGCCGCCCGTCACCAACAAATCATACTCTTTGGCAAGGAAAAAGTAATGCTGAACTTCCGCCGGCTTATGGAAGGGATAATAAACTTCCAAGCCGTCAACTTTCTTGCAAAGCTCCTCAACCAAATTATCATCGCCGACAAGTTTTGGGTGAGCCAAGACAGCTTTGCCGCCCGCCGCGTGAATGACCTCAATCACCTCGTCGACTTCGGGCAGATAGCGCGGCACATAAGCCGGCTTTCCCTTGCCAAGCATTTTTTCAAAGGCGTCTCGAACAGTTTTAAACGCGCCAAACTTTACCAAAGTCCGCGCAATGTGCGCCCGACCGATTGAGTGACTGGTGCCCGCGACTTTCAAAACGTCAGCCTCGCGAATATTGAACTTCTTAACTTGCAGAATGCTGATAATCTCGCTGAAACGCTCCCAGCGCGCCTCAATAATCTTGTCAATCATTTCCAAGAGGGCTTCGTTGTAAATATCAATGTTGTAGCCGACAATGTGAATATCGCGTTCGGGGTGGTTCGCGCTAAGCTCGATACCGGGAATTATATTCACGCCCCTGCCCGGATAGAGCCCATTTTCGTAAAGGTAGCGAACACCGTCAACCGTATCATGGTCGGTTATGCCCAGATAGTGGAGACCGATTTTTTTAGCCGCCGCCACGAGTTCTTCGGGAGAAAACGAGCCGTCCGAAAAATTCGTGTGCGTGTGCAAATCGCTCGCCATTTAAATTTTCCCTCCGTGACTTTAACAAATGTCCGCCCTTGAGGCTTTTGATACAACGTTGATTGCCGAGACGGGGTGAGTTGCCA
Organism: uncultured Selenomonadales bacterium; assembly: GCA_947302675.1. The sequence goes on from CAMYWI010000036.1 coordinate 8,332, forward strand.
AAAGGAATTAACGCGGTTCGACTATGAGCTTGATGGCAGTACGTTCGCTCCCGTCAATTTCAATGTCCGTAAAAGCAGGAATGCAGATGAGATCTACGCCGTGCGGTGCCACGAAGCCGCGTGCAATGGCAACCGCTTTAACCGCTTGGTTCAGCGCTCCGGCACCTATCGCCTGCATCTCGGCACTTCCGGTTTCGCGGATAACTCCCGCGAGTGCGCCGGCGACGGAATTGGGGTTAGATTTGGCTGATACCTTTAATACTTCCATGATTGATCCTCCTCCCTTGTTCCTTTTTGGTGTTGTAGTGGTTTTCTACCTGCTGCGGCTCCTTCTGCGTCTAAATTATTTTCCTTGTTAATTCTTCAAACTTAATTTAAATCCTGCACTTGGTTAACCGATTTTGTCATATATTTTATTTCGCTTGGTAATATCTTTAGTTTATGCTGATTAACAAACTTTTCTTTTGCAGTTTGAACTTACTTTTCTTTTGCAATTTGAACTTACTTTTCTTTTGCTCGCCCAAAAGAAAAGTAAGCAAAAGAAAAAGGCGTAGCCGCTTGAACTTCCTGTTCAAATGGCGAACGCTTGCGGTGCCAGCGTT
>CAMYWI010000037.1 GCA_947302675.1 uncultured Selenomonadales bacterium
GCGGGGAATAGAAATCAAAGCCCTTGTCGAGTTCGTGGAACTTGCCGTGAATCATGTCGAGGCTGTCAACGGAGAAGTGACCGATAAAGTAGCCGGCAAGGCAGTGATTCTGATGTTTGAATTCTTCATGCTTGACACCTTGCGGGCAAACAATCAGCACGTCCATATCTTCAAACTGCAAGAGGTTGGGGCATTCCCACATGTAGCCGAAATCGTAGTAATCGGTCTTGACTTCGCCGAGAAGTTCCCAGCCGCCTTCGGGTTTTTCCTTGTAGATAAGGACAGCACCATTGGTCGGGCGCGAACTCTTGGCGGGGTCACTCATGCGCTGAGCCGCCATTGCGAAGTAGCGGACGCCGTTGCGATAGAAGAAGTTAGGATCACGGAAGTGCGCGGTGTAACCTTCGGGGTTGCCGTAAAGTTGAATCTCGTCAAGAGTAATGGAGCCGTCTTCCTGGAGCGTGCCGAAACGCTGAGCAACCGTGCGGACGTAATTTTCGTCGCGGGCGTTGCAGGTATAGAACACGCGAACTTTACCGTCTTCGACGAAACCGCAACCGCTGTGGCAGCCGTCTTTGTCGTGCTCGTCACGCGGCCAGAGCGAAAGTTCGGGCATGGTGTAGTTGATGAAGTCTTTCGTGGCGGTGTGCATCCACGACTTATTTTTATGCCATTGCTGATTTTCGGGAACGGGGTTCCACTGACAGAAAATGTGGTAAGTGCCGTCGCATTGGCAGAGACCATTGGGGTCGCTAATCAGAGAGTGCGGCGCGTCGATGTGAAATTTGTTGTGCCAGCGCGAGGTGTAGGGGATTTCGCTACGAACGCGCTCATCGACAGCTTGCTTGTTGAACTTAGCCTTGATAGCCTCCAAAGTTTCGCCGGATTTCTTCGCCATAAAAATTCCTCCTTAACTTTTTAAACAGTTCTATAACCACCGCTCGTTTTGAGCCTGTCTGAGTTCTCGAATATCTCTGTAATGCATTTGATTTTGTTGACGCATCAGCTCTCTGACATCGCTCAATTCGTCCATAAGAAATTTAATCTTAGTTTCAGCGACTGTGAGTCGAGTATCTAATTCGCTAACTTGCTTTTCGAGAGTGTCTATTTGTTCTTGTTCAGTCAAGATAAACGCCTCCTCTCAATGTTTGAGTAAAGAGACTATTACCGTGACGACCATTGCGCCGATAGCTCCCATTGCAGTTAGCGATAAATTGCGGACATGCTTGCCTATTTCGTCAATGCGAGCTTGCAAACTCTTAATGTCTTGACGAATCTCGCGCATATCAGAATCCTGCTTTTGCCGAAGTTCGCGAATTTCTTCCGCGCGTTGATTGTCGCGGTCGCGCATTTCCTGCATGAACACGTTAAACTTCGCGTCCTGCATTGCCAACTTCATTTGAACATCGGCGTTAATTTTTTCTTGCTCAGTCATGATGAGCACCTCCCTATTTATTTAAAAGAGCCGCGCCCGCATGAATCAAGGTAGACGAGCGCGGCGTCATTTCTAAATAAGAGGTGACGGGCAGAAAATTATTCTTCCGATTTATAGAGCATGTAAGTCAAGCCGAAACCGCCCGCGAAGGCAATCAGGTTGACGATAATGTACTGAACAATTTGACCGTTCATGTAGAGGAGCATACCAGGCAGAACCGTAATGCCCATGCCAGTGCCGGCGAGACCCAAGAAACTGGAGCACGCGCCGCCGATAGCACCGCCGCAGCAACCATAGATAAACGGTTTCATGAGACGGAGGTTAATACCGAAGATAGCCGGCTCGGTGATTCCCAAGAACGCAGGAACCGTCGAGGAAATGTAGAGAGCGCGTTTCTTCGGATCTTGAGTTTTGAGAGAAACTGCCAACGCCGCGCCGCCCTGTGCAATGGTCGCGCAGGTGATAATCGCGTTGAAGGGGTCGGAGCCTTGCGTCGAGAGCAGATAAATTTCCAACGCGCTGAAGACGTGGTGGACACCGAAGATAACGATAACCTGTTGCAAGCCGCCTATAATCAAGCCGCCAACGACCGGAATCGTCAAGAAATTTTGAACCGCACCGAAGACGAGAGACTCCAAACCGTGCATGATAGGACCAACAACGAGGAAACCGAGAGCCATCGATACAGTCAAAGTTAGGAACGGAGTAACGATAAGGTCAATCATATCGGGGATAAAAGTTTTCAAGAATTGCTGGAATTTAGCTGCGAAGATACCTAAAACGAGTGCAGGGAGAACCGAGCCTTGATAGCCGACGAGCGGAATTGTTACGAAACCCAAATCGAGCGGAATAGGAGTTTTGCCGGCGTATTCGGGCATAGCTGATGCCTCAACCCAAGTGAGACCTTTTTCCGCGATTTCAGCCGCCGAGCCACCAACGACATACGCATTCGGAAGGCCAGGGAAGACGAGCATTAAACCTAAAACGATACCAATAACTGCTGTGCCGCCGAACTTATTCATAGTCGACCAGCAGACTAGAGCCGGCAAAAATGCAAACGCCGTATCAGTCAAAACCTGAGTCATGAGCAGGAAGTTGGGATCCCATTCGCTACCGAGTGAAAGGATAGCACCACGAGCACCCATGAAAAGACCTGTTGCAACGAGAACGGGGATAATCGGGACGAACACGTCGCCTAAGGTACGGGAAATTTTCTGCATTAAGCTCATTTCGGCGTAGGCTGCTTCCTTACCGCCGCCGCCTGCTAATGACGGTTTGAGCTTGATGAATTCTTCCGTAACCTTGTCGACAAAACCTGTGCCGCAAATAATTTGGTACTGCTGAGCCGCGAAGAATTGTCCTTTGACGCCCTCGATGTTCTCAATCTTTTTCTCTTGGATCTTCGATTTGTCATTGACAATCAAGCGCAGACGTGTCGCGCAGTGCTCAGCCGTGCGGACGTTATCGGGGCCGCCGACGTAGTGCATAATCGACTTTGCAACGCGTTCCGCATCTGGCAATCCTGCAAACTGCTTAATGACATCGTCATCATCAACGGGGCCGGCAGAGGCTACTTCTTCAGCCGGAGCCTTAGCCGTGATTGACTGTCCATCGAGCTCAACCGTAATATCGCCGAAATCTGCGTGATTCGTGACGACAACCGGCGTTGTAGTTTCATAGCCCGCTTTCTTGATAGCTTCGGGGCTGAATTCAAGCAGGAGCTGACCGCGTTTAATCTTGTCGCCAGCTTCGGCTTTCGGCGTGAAACCTTCGCCGTTCATTTTGACCGTGTCCATGCCGACGTGAATCAAAAGTTCGATACCGTCGTCGGACTTGAGTCCGATTGCGTGTCCCGTCGGGAAGAAAACAGTTATCTCGCCATCGAACGGCGCGAAAACTTGTCCCTTCGGATTCTGTACGGCGACACCGCGTCCCATTGCGCCGCTCGCGAAAACGGGGTCGTTGATTGAATTCAACGGCACTAACTTTCCGTTCAGCGGGCTACTAATTCGGATGTCTTTTGCCATAAAAATACCACACCCTTCTAACAATTTAACCCACAAATATTTATTTGGTTGTAAAACCTTCAACATTATACTTTTAGAAAGTTTCAACGTCAACGAAAAATTTTCAGGAAAAAAATTACTGCCGCCCGAAAATTCGGAGGGCAGATTATTTTTACGCTCGGAAATTTATTTCTCAACAACGGTTGTCATGTCGAAGAAAATATCGTTGAGCGAGTCGTCGTTTTCGGGAGCCGCCGACAAATCAGCGGGCGCGTTGACCGTGACGCCATTTTTCGGATCAATGTGCGAAGTGTAGGAGCGCAACTCGCTGTAATAACCCATTGCGTCGAGAAGGTCGCGTTCCTCGTCGGTCAAGACGACGTTACCGGCGGCGGATTGGTCAAGAACGTAAATGCAGTAAGCACGCATAATCGGCGTGAGGTCGAAAGCGGCAGTCACGGTTTCCCAGTCCGGCTTGTTGACCGTCCAAGAAAAAGTTATGTCGTTCGCGCGGAACGCCGCAAGCCAACGCTCGAAAATTTCTTTTTGCTCGGCGAGCGCATCGCCAGAAAGATTTGCAAAACTGCTCGTGCCGTTCTTCGCCAAAATGTCCGCGAGCTTTGCGCCGTCCAAAGTCACGTTCATGATTCTAAGGTCGGGCGTGTCTTTTAAAACCTCGACGGCTTTGACCGCTTGCAAATTTTCTTCAAGCATGGAAGGATCGGTCGACTTCCAAATCAGCGCGATACCCGCCGGCAAGCCTGGCAAGAGCATTTTACTCCATTTGCTCCTGCGCTGAACGTAAAGCGTCATTTCGTTGCCGAGTTGCTCAATGTAAAAAGGAATCGTATTGTTCGTCGAGTAATTCTTTTTTAAATTGGTGTAAGTCCAGTTGAAGTTGCCGCCCATTCTGAAGGAGCCGTCCTTCAAAACTTGCGCTTTGGAATTTATGTCGAGGTGAAAGTTTGTAGAAATGAGCGTGAGATCTTGCTCGAAAATGCGCGTGTCGGGAGCTTGAGAAACATAAGCCTCGCGGAAAGCCCACATGCCGTCGTTAGTCATGTTAGCGGCGTCAGCGACTGCATTGCCGCCAAAAAAAATCGCGCCACCAAGTGCCGCAACGACCGACAATTTTTTTAAATTAAACTTCATGCCGTTACCTCCAAAATTTTTTTTAATGATAGCCTTGCCGATTTTCCTTGTCAAGCAGGAAATGAATAAGCCCCGTTGAAATAGAAATGAAAATTTTTTTGAAAGGAACGCGCCGTTTAATGCGAATCATCATAATCAAGTTGCCGTATATTCACGAGGTTTTTTGCGAAAAACTTTGCGGGCTTGCCGAGCGGCTCGGCTACGAAATCGCGGGAGTTGTCTCAATGGATTTGGAAGAAAAATTATCGTCGATTAAAAATTATCCAGTCTACCCGCTGAACGAGATTTTAAATTTGCAATGGGAGGCGGCAGTTTTTGCCTGCGACGACGGTGTTTTTGAAGAGATTATTCCGCGTATGATTGAATTGGGAATTGGGACGCGCGAGCAGTTTAAAAAGTTTTCTTGGCTCTTGCAACAGCTCATGATAAAAAAGTATGAGGATTTCGACGACCCCGCAATTCAAGAGACGCTGGAATATTGGAAGACGAACGAGCTTTCCGTTTTCAATCAGCACGTCCCCGAAAACAAAAACACGGGCAACAGAGTTTTCTTCGATGAGGATTTGCCCTACATTTATTTTAAAATGGACGACGGCGAGTGGCGCAAGATGTACTATCCGCGCGAGTATAATTTTTTCGTTTACAGAGGAGAAAAATTCGTTCCAGATTTAATGACGGAGCAACTGCCAACTTCGCCGCACCTCTACATAAAGGGCGAGCACAAAATCTGCGCGGGCGACGTTGTGATAGACGCGGGAGTTTGCGAAGGAAATTTCGCGTTGAGATACGTCGACCTTTGCTCCAAGATGTATTTGTTCGAGCCGGAAAAATGTTGGCTTGAGCCGCTCCGTCGAACGTTCAAAGATTATCGCGACAAGGTAGAAATCATTCCAAAATTCCTTGCACATGTCACACAAGACGACTACGTTAAAATCGATGACGCCCTGCCCGACCTGCGCGGCAAAAATATTTTTCTCAAAATGGACATTGAAGGAGCCGAACCATTTGCCCTGCGCGGCGCGAAGAGAATCCTCACTAACAACAAAGTCAAGGCGTCAATCTGTAGCTACCACAACGCGGACGACGCGATAAAGATAAAATCGATTATGCAAAGTTACGGCTACAAGACTTCGACGAGTGACGGCTGGATGGTTTTCATTTACGACCCGAAAATTTTTGATACGGCGGACTTTAGAAAGGGCATTGTCTATGCCGAAAATTATTGACGGCAGATAAAACTTGCGAAAGCCCGCGCTAACTGTTATTATACGAAAAATTGAGGAGGCGACGTGATGAGCCGAAGAAAAAGTTTCAACTGGTTTGCGTTGGTAATGCTTGTGATGATCGGTTACTTCTCGATGGTTTTAATTTCACAGCAAGTGCATTTGTCGCACGTGAGCGAAAGTCAGCGAATCGCCGATAAAAGATTGGAGAAGGCGAAGGCGACGAATGAAAAATTGCGCAAGGAACTCGCCGAACTCCAAGACATTAACAACATTGAGAAATTGGCGCGCGAGGAATTGGGTTTCACCAAAGAAGGCGAGATGCCCTATCAAGCGCGGCAGTAAAAAAAATTTTAGGAGGACAAAATTTTGGCAATGGAAGCAGGCAGCATTGTGGAAGGCAAAGTCACGCGAATAACGAACTTTGGAGCCTTCGTTGAGCTGGAAGAAGGAAAAGTCGGGCTGATTCACATTTCTGAGGTCGCCGAAGTCTACGTCAATGACGTTCGCGATTTTTTGAGCGAGGGCGACAAAGTTCAAGTTAAAATCGTTAGCATTGACGGCAATAAAATCGCGCTGTCGTTGAAACAGGCAAAGCCCAAGCCGCCGGAAACCGAATCGTCCAAGCAAAGACGCGGCGACTTTCGCAAACCGCAAAGGCAACTGTCCGCCTCATTTGAAGATAAGCTGTCGAAGTTCCTAAAAGACAGCGACGAGCGTTTGACCGATTTAAAGCGCAAGACTGATTCCAAGCGCGGCGGTCGCGGTTCAAGACGCTCCGACTGATTGCCCCTCGCATTGACAGGGGCTTTCATACTTTCTTTTATAAACTTCTTTCTTTATATGTGGAACAAACTTTTCTTTGCTTGTCCAAAGAAAAGTTTGACAAAAGAAAGGACCCCTCGCGGGGGCGTGCCGCTTGAAACATCCTGTTTCAAACGCGGCTCAAGGGCGTCATCCATGACGCCCCCCAACTATTCGACGACACGCTGTGTTAAAAAGGATTTGAGTTTTGATTAAAAAGTTCATTGATATTTGCGCGGCAGAAAAAATTTTCGACGGCGTTCATAAAGTTTTGGTTGCGGTATCGGGAGGCGCGGACTCGCTTGCGTTGGCTGAACTGCTGATAAATTCGCGGCGGCGTTTCGAGTTGGAACTTGTCATTGCACACTTTGAGCACGGCTTGCGCGGTCAAGACTCCCTCGACGACGCGGATTTTGTCAAAGCTTTTGCCGAAGAGCGCGGGATAAAATTCATAGGCGGTAGCGGCAACGTTAAAGCTTTTGCGGCGGAGAATAAAATTTCAGTCGAGACGGCGGCGCGAACTCTTCGCTACGAATTTTTGAGCAAAGCCAAAGCAGATTTTAATCTCGACGCGATAGCCTTAGCGCACCACGCCGACGACCAAGCCGAGACAATTCTAATGCGACTTCTGCGCGGCGCGACGAGTGAAGGTTTGGCGGCAATGAAGTTCCGAACGCTTTCAAAAGATTACGGCTTGCTGATTCGCCCGCTGTTGAGATTTAGGAAGAGCGAGCTTGAAAACTTCTGCCGCGAAAAAAATCTGTCGCCGCGCCTCGACGCAACCAACTTTGAAACCGACGCCACGCGCAATAAAATTCGGCTGGAGCTTATCCCGACGCTTGAGAAATTTAATCCCGCGCTTGTCGAGACGCTTTGCCGACTTAGCGAAGTCGCGGCGGACGAATCAGACTTCATTGCCGCGCAGGTCGAAAAAGTTTTCCCCGTCGTCGTTCAAAAAAATTCTATCGTCCGCGCAGAATTCCTAAAGCTCCACCCCGCAATTCAACGCGCCGTCATAAAAAAATTCCTCGCGCAAGTCACAGGCTCGACAAAAGATTTCGGGTTCGTGCACTTCGAGGGCGTTCGCAAAGTTTTGATAAACAACTTGGCGGGCGTCGAACTGCCAAAAAATCTGCGGGCAAATTTAAAACGTGGAAAAATTTTTATCACAAACAATCTTCATTGCTCATTGAAAAATTAAAATTAGTGGGTAATGAAAACCCGGCGCACATGGACGTGCGCCCGCGAACGCTGGCATCGCAAGCGTTCGCCATTTGAACAGGAAGTTCAAGCGGCGACGCCCTTTTCTTAGGCGAAGACTATGATATAGTCTGAGGTTTCTTTTGGGCGTAGCAAAAGAAAGTAAGAGAAAAACTCACAAATAATTTCAACGAAAGGGATTGATTGCTTTGAAAAGTAAAGAAGATTACATCGAACGCGTGCTGTACACCGAAGAGGAGATCGCCGCCCGCGTCAAGGAGCTCAGCGCGCAAATCAGCGAGGATTACAAGGACATTGCCAAGCCGCTTTTGACGGTCGGCATTCTCAACGGCGCAGTCATGTTTTACACCGACGTTGTGCGTCGCCTGACCATTCCCGTCCAATTCGACTTCCTCATCGCCTCAAGCTACGACGCCAACTCCCACACCAGCGGCAAGGTCAACATTCTCAAAAATCTCGACAACGACCCCAAAGGGCGCGACATTCTCCTCATCGAAGATATTATCGACTCCGGCACGACGATGAATTTCCTGATTGATTACTTCCTCGACAAGAAGGCAAACAGCGTTAAAATTGCGACGCTCCTCAACAAGCCGAGCCGCCGCAAAGTCGACGTTGCGATTGACTATTGCGGCTTTGAAGTCCCCGACGATTTCATTGTCGGTTACGGGCTCGACTTCGCGCAACATTATCGCAACCTGCCTTACTTGGGAATTTTAAAGCGTAGCGTTTACGGCGGAAAATAATTCAAGCAAAGGAGCGTTTTGATTGAACAGTTTTTTGCGCAACGTCGGGATTTATTTGCTAGTGATTTTTATCGCGATAACCGCCTACGATTACTTTTCTGTAAAGCCCAAGCCCGTTGAAGAAACCAGCTACTCGCAATTTCTGGAGATGGTCGACAAGGGCGAAGTCACGAAAGTTGTCTTGGTGAAAAATTCGATAAAGGTCACGAAAAAGGACGGCGGCGAGTTCACGACGACGGCACCCGACGAGCCAATTGGCGACGAAAATCTTGTCGGAAAACTCGAAGCCAAAGGAGTAGAAATAACAGCGCAGAATCCGAAAGAG